>JAKEEJ010000140.1 GCA_022616655.1 Nevskiales bacterium
CGTCCGCGGTCGAAACGTCTGGCACTTCTATCACCGCGTGCGGATTGCCCACATTCACGAGTCCGAATTCCAGTTGCGCACCTGTACCCAGCGTCAGGACATAGCGCGGCGCGCGTACCGCCGCCGCCGTGAACGGAATCTCTTTGGGTTCAAACCGCGGCACGCCCATGTTGACCCGCACGCGCCCATCCGGCAGGCGTTGCAACTCCAGCACACCGCTCGACGTGCGCACCCGCAGCTTCTCTTTATCGGACAGCTTCTGCTCCAGGATAAACCGCGCCAGACAGCGCGCGCCGTTGCCACACTGGCCCGACTCCGACCCGTCGGTGTTGTAGATGCGGTAATCAAAATCCACGTCCGGACCGGACGGCGGCTCCAGTACCAGGATCTGGTCGCAGCCCACGCCCAGACGCCGGTCCGCCAGACGTTGCGCCAGCGCAGGCGCCGGACGAAAGGCACGGCGGGTGGCGTCCACCACGACAAAGTCGTTGCCCAGCCCGTGCATTTTGGTAAAAGACAGCGTCATGAACGAGGGATTCTGACGAAGGTGCAGCGACATCCTACAAGACTGCGCGACCGTTCAGGCGCCGAAGGTCTGTTCCAGCTCCTGCAACGCTTCGTCGGTATAGGCCGCCAGATTCTGTACGTTCGGCAACACATCGCTGGCGCCGGTATATCCCACGTTGAGATGCTCGGCGTCGCTGAGGCAGCTGATGTTCAGCGCCTGACCGTGCGAGAGCACCGATGCCGGATAAACCGCCTCCAGCCGGGCCCCACGCAGGTACAGCGGCCGGTCCGGCCCCGGCGCATTGGAGATGGTGAGGTTGAACACCGGGCGGGTACGGCCGCCCGTGCCGGAAAGCAGTTGCAGAATATAAGGCGCCATCATCAACAGGGTGTACTGCGTCAGGGCGTTGCGCGGCAGACGTTGCAGGTGCCGCTTGGCGCTGCGCATGGACAGCTTGATGGCCGCCAGCCGCTGGCGCGGATCGGCGACATCCGTCGCGAGGTGCGCCATGACCAGACTGATCGCGTTGCCGGCGGCTCCATCGCCCGCGGGTCGCACATTGACGGGAACGCCGGCGGTCAGGGACTGTCCGGGCAGGACCTGCGCGTCCAGCAGAAAGCGTCGCAGGGCGGTGCTGCACAAACACAGCACCACGTCGTTGAACGAGGCACCGGCCCGCCGGGCGAGGTTTTTAAGCGTGGCCAGATCGTATTGCCGGATGGCAAAACGGCGGGCTCCCGTCACGCGGCCGTTGAGAATCGAGTGCGGCGCGCTAAAGGGTGCGATCAGAGCGCCGCGTTCACGATCGCTCTCAAAAAAGCGGCCCAGGGCGCGGCCCAGGTCCGGCACGGCCTGCAGCTGGTCACGCAGGCCGTGCCGCAGGGCATGCAGTCTGTCCGCGAATGAAAAAGCCTCCTCGTCGGAAGCCTCGGACTGTTCCGCAAAGCCGGGAACGGCCCACGGCGGGGGATAATCGTGGTCCGTCGGATCTTCGGACAAGCCGCGCCGCAGCAGACGCATGCCGGCGACGCCGTCCATCAGAGCATGGTGCACCTTGACGCAGAGGGCAAAACGTCCGCCCTCCAGTCCCTCGACGACGTGACACTCCCATAGCGGCAGCGCAAGATCGAGCCGCTGGCCGTGCAGTTGCGAAACCAGTGCTTCCAGTTCCGGTCCGCCACCGGGCGCCGGCAGCACACAACGGCGCACGTGATAGTCCATATCGAGCGTGGGCACGGCCTGCCAGAGTGGCACGATGCGGCCCAGTACCGACTGGAGTTTCAGATTCCAGGGCGGCGCATACTCGACGGCACCTTTGAGGTACCCCACCAGTGTCTCGATAAAATCGGGCGGCACGTCCTCCGGCGGGGAAAATATCAACACGCTGGTCACGTGCATCGGCGTGTCCGGCGAGTCCACCAGCAGCCAGCAGGCGTCGAGCGGATTGAGAGGCTGGAGGCCGGACATGGAGGCGAGGCGTTTACCGAGGGGCGTGGGGTGCATTGTATACTCCCGCCCCTCCTCCCGATCGGGTTTCTGCCATGAGCAGCGCCGTTTTGCAGACCGCCTTTCCCAGCGTTCCGGAGAGCGAAATCCGGCGTGTTTTCGAACGGCAGCTCGCCACGGCCCTGCGCTGGCGCACCTCCACCGCCGAGGAACGCATCGGCCGCATCAAGCGGCTGCGCGACGCGGTGCTCGCCCACCGCCAGCAGCTCTACGAGGCCGCCGATCGGGATTTCAGGAAACCCGCGCCGGAGGTGGATCTGGGCGAGCTGCTGCCGGTGGTGTCGGAGGCCAACCTCGCCATCCGCAAACTCAAAAAGTGGATGAAACCGCGCGGCGTATGGCCCACGCTGCTCAGCCTTGGCCTCAAGGGGTACGTCCAATACGAACCCCGGGGCCGCTGCCTGATCATTTCGCCGTGGAATTATCCATTCAACCTGGCTTTCGGCCCCCTGGTGTCCGCGCTCGCCGCCGGCAATCCCGTGATTCTGAAACCGTCGGAGATGACGCCACGGCTTTCGGCTCTGATGACCCAAATCATCCAGGCCGTTTTTACCGAGGACGAAGTGGCGATTTTTGAGGGCGACGCGACGGTGGCCGTGGCGCTGTCGAGCCTGCCGTTCGATCACATCTTCTTCACCGGCAGCCCGCGCATCGGCAAGCAGGTGATGGCGGCAGCGGCGCAGCACCTGACCGGCGTCACCCTGGAACTGGGCGGCAAGAGCCCGACCCTCGTTGACGAAAGTGCCGACCTGGCGGCCGCGGCGGCCAATATTCTGTGGGGCAAATTCACCAACCTGGGGCAGACCTGCATCGCGCCCGACCACGTCTACGTGCACGCCAATGTGAAGGAGGCGTTCGTCGAACACTGCGCAGCGCTTCTGAAAACCCGGTATGGCGCCACTCCGCAGGAGCAGATGAATTCCCCCTCGCTGGCCCGCGTGGTCAACATCCCGCACACCCGCCGTCTGGCGGCCCTGCTGGACGACGCCCGGCAGAAAGGCGCCCGGATCCTCAGCGGCGGCTTCGTCAGCGAACCAGACTGCTTCGTCGCCCCCACGCTGCTGGACAACTGCGCCGCGGATTCCACCGTCATGCAGGAAGAAATTTTCGGGCCGCTGCTGCCGCTCATTCCCTACCGTGATCTGGACGAAGTCATTGACCGGATCAACGCCATGCCGAAGCCGCTGGCGCTGTACGTCTGGAGCAAATCCAGGGAGAACATTCGCAAAGTCATGAGCCGCACCAGTTCCGGCGGCGCCTGCATCAACAACACGGTGGTGCAGTACGGACACCCCAACCTGCCGTTTGGCGGTATCAATCATTCCGGCATGGGCAGCGCCCACGGTCAGTACGGGTTCAAGACCTTCTCGCACGAACGCGCGGTGGTGCACACCCGGTTCTCGCTGGTCTCGATGTTTTTTCCGCCCTACACCGAACGGACCCGGAAACTGACGCAGAAAATTCTCAGAAGTGCCTGAGGCTCCGGTACCTGCCCAGCATATGGGTTGTGAGAACCGGGATTTCAAGCTTAGACTGCGCCATCATGCGGCACGGGCTCGTCCTATTTTTACTGGCCTTTCTTCCCTTCGTATGCGCAGCGCAGATTTACCGCTGGGTGGACGGCAAGGGACAGGTGCATTACACCCAGACGCCACCCAAAGACCGGTCTTACGAACAGGTCGGGCCGGCCCCGCCCCCCGGCACCGCCCCTAACCAGGCTTCCCTGAACGAAGCGCTGGGCTCCGCTCTCGAAGAGGAACCCAAGCTGAAGGCCACGGCGGAGCAGGAAGCCCGCTATCAGGCCCAACGTCAGGAAATGTGCCGGCAGGCCGTCGAGCGGCTGGCCTATCTCGACGCCAGCACCGCCCGCCGGCTGGGCTCAACCGACGACCAGGGCGCGCCCGCGCGCATGACCGAAGAGGAATTCCAGAA
>JAKEEJ010000141.1 GCA_022616655.1 Nevskiales bacterium
CTGCCACTCCTCGCGCCGGCGCGCGAGCTGCTGTTGCAGGGCGGCCCGTTCCTCCCGCAGCCGCTGTGCCACGGCCTCCAGGCCGGTCAGTTGCTCTCGCGCCGTGGCGGTCTCCTGTGTCTGCTGCTCATGGCCGGCACGCAGGCTCTCCAGCTCCTGTTGCAACTGGCGGGCGCGGGCTTCGGTCTGCTCAAGACGGACGGCCTGCGCCTGGCGGAAGGCTAAACGCTGCGCCTGGCGCTCGCGTACCGAATCCAGGCGGACCGTCCGTTCCCGGCGCTGCGTCTCCAGGGTTTGCAAGCGCGTCTGAAGCTGTTCCAGAGCCTGTTCATGCTGATGGAGGCGGCCGCTGTGTCCGTCAATCTCGCGGCGCAGCTCCTGCAACAGCAGGCCACGCGCCAGCACGCCGGTATGACCCTCCTCGGCGCGCGGATACCGCGCCCAGCCCCGTCCGCGCCAGACGCCGTCCGGGGTGATCACGGATTCGCCCGGCCGCAGTGTCGTCACCCGCTGAACCGCAAGCTCCTGCGAGCTCGTCACAAAAATACCCGACAGAAGTTCGGTGATGGCCGCCGGCCCCTGGATCTTTGCCGCCAGCCGGTCCGAAGGCGAGTGGGCGGCGCTGCCGTGGTTTTCATCTACCAGGGTCAGGCCCGACCGGGGCGGCGTCGGTAATTCCGCCAGGCGAGCGGCGAAGCCGGGGAGCAGCGGCGCCTGCAACAGTCCATCCAGCACGTGCTCCACGGCGGCTTCCCAGCCCGCTTCGACTTTGAGCACCGAGCCCAGGCGGGGCGCTTCAGTCAAACCCTGCCCCTGCAACCAGGTCTGCAATTCAGCGTCGTCCTGCCGCAGCGCGGCCTGCTGCAAGGTTTCCAGTGAGGCCAGACGGCCTCGGGCGCCCTGCAGGGCCTGCCGCACTTCGTGCAACGCGCCGTCTTCGGCAGAGCGCGTGGCACTCAGTTCCTGGATCTGATGATCCAGTGTCTGCACGTGTGTCTGACCTTCGGCCAACTCACGGCCAAGCGTCTCCAGCTCGGAGTCGGCTTCGCGCAGCGAGGATTGAATGGACCCCGTGTCCAGCGCGCCATGTTCGGATTGCACGCGCTCCAGGCGTTCCCGGATCTGGTTCAGGGCGCGCTCCAGTTCCTGAACCCGCACACGCTCGCCTTCCGCCCGGTAGAGCGGCGCATCGGCGTGTCCGGTGAATTCATCCCAGCGGGCCTGTTCGGCCTGGACGGCCTGTTCGGCGGCGCTGACGGCAGCCTGCGCCTGGGTTTCCTGCGTTGCCGCCGACTGCACCTGAACTTCCAGGGCGCTCAGCGTCTGGGTAAGTTCGGTCAGGCGGGTCTGTTCGCCGGCTTCGCGCTGGTCCAGTGCCTCGATCTGCTGAGCCGTTTGCTCCAGGTCCCGCGTTTTCAGGGCCTTCAGTTCCCGGGCGTGCTGCAGGTTCTGTTCCTGCCGCGCCAGCGCCGCCTCGGCCTCATAGACCTTGCTCTGCTGCGCGGAAAATGCCTGTTGTGTATCCCGGCTGGCGGTTTCGGCCTGTGCATGCGAGTTCTGCGCCTGGCTCAATCCCGTCCGCGCCGCTTCCAGGCCCCGAATCAGTTCGGCCTGATCGCTTTCATAGGTCTGGCACTGACTCAGCACCGCCCGTAAACGCAGGGCCAGAAGCTCCGCCTTAAGTTTGCGCTCTTGCTCTTTGTATTCCTTGTATTTTTCAGCATTGCTGGCCTGCTTGCGCAGCGCTTCGATCCGCGCCTGCAGTTCGACGCGCAAGTCATTGAGCCGGGACAGGTTTTCGCGGGTTTGGTGAATGCGCGATTCGGTTTCGCGGCGGCGCTCCTTATATTTGGAAACGCCGGCGGCTTCTTCAATCCAGACCCGTAATTCTTCGGGCTTGGCCTGGATCAAGTTGGACACCATGCCCTGCTCGATGATGGCGTACCCACTGCGCGCGCCCAGTCCGGTCCCCAGAAACAGGTCGGTCACGTCGCGCTTTAAACACCTGGCGTTGTTCAGGGTGTACTGCGAGTTGCCGTCGCGCAGCAGCTCGCGGCGCACGGTGATTTCGGCGTAGGCCGCGTACGGTCCCTGAATGGAGCCGTCGCTGTTGTCGAAACTCAATTCGATGGCCGCGCGTCCGGCCGGCTTGCGCGTCTTGCTGCCATTGAAGATCACGTCTTCCATCGTGTCGCTGCGCAACTGCTTCAGGCTGGACTCGCCCAACACCCAGCGCACGGCGTCAATGATGTTGGACTTGCCGCAGCCGTTGGGCCCGACGATGGCGGTCAGGTTGGAGGGCAACGGCAATGACGCCGGATCCACAAACGATTTGAAACCGGCCAGTTTGATGGCGGATAAACGCATGTCTGAGTAGCAGGCCTATGGGTCGTCCCACCCTTTCTCTATTGTGCAAACAAACGAAGAAGTGGGACCGAGGGGCGTAGTGTAAATTAAGAGCCTATCCATGAATAAGCCGAAACGGTTGGACACCTTCCCCAATCCCGGACCGAACCGGGATTACGTGATCCGGATGCGAATTCCGGAATTCACCTGCCTGTGTCCCAAAACCGGCCAACCCGATTTCGCAACGCTCTACCTGGAATACATCCCCGAAAAGCGCTGCATCGAATTAAAGTCGCTCAAGCTCTACATCGCGTCGTTCCGCAACCAGGGGCATTTTCACGAGACCGTGACGCACCGCATCCTCGACGATCTGGTCACCGCGGCGCATCCTCGTTACCTGCGCCTGACGGCGGTGTTCAACGTCCGCGGCGGTATCTATACCCACGTGGTGGCGGAACACCGCGCCCGGAACTGGAAAGAAAAATACCCGCGCCCGCCCGCGGCCTGGGAAAACGTGCCGTTCCCCGGCCTGCCGTCCGACACCTAGCGCCTGTCATGCCCGTAACGCCCGAGTCCCTGCCCGAGTTGGTGGAGCTGGAAAGCCTGATCAAAAGAGCGCGGGGGCATCTGCGCAGCGAGGTGTTGCTCGAAACGACGGTTGACGGTGAACGACTGCCCGTGTATTGCCTGGAAATGGGATCGGCTTCGCCCGAGGTTCCAGCGGTTGGCTTTTTTGGCGGCGTGCACGGCGTGGAACGCATCGGGACTCAGGTGATACTGGCCTTCCTGCATACCCTGATCGAACGGCTGAACTGGGACGACAGCCTCGCCCCGCTGCTCGCACGGCTGCGGCTGGTGTTCGTGCCGCTGGTAAATCCCGGTGGCATGCACCAGCAGACCCGCGCCAATCCCGCCGGCGTGGACCTCATGCGCAATGCCCCGGTGGACGCCGAGGGACGCGCGCACTGGCTGCTGGGCGGACACCGCCTGTCACGACACCTGCCGTGGTACCGTGGCCGTACCGGCGACCCGATGCAGCCCGAATCGCAGGCCCTGTGCCGGGTGGTGGAGGAAAAGCTGTTTCCCCACCGCTTCAGCCTGACCCTTGACTGCCACTCCGGCTTTGGCAAACGCGATCGCATCTGGTTTCCCTATGCACACACGCACCGGCCGATTGACCGGCTGGCAGAGGTTTACGCCCTGCGCACGATGTTCCGCAACACCCATCCGCATCACCGGATTTATGTGATTGAACCGCAATCGCGCCACTACATCACCCACGGCGATTTGTGGGATTGCCTCTATGACCGCTCGAAGGAAAGGGCACGGGGACCCTTCATCCCGCTCACGCTGGAGATGGGGTCCTGGCTGTGGATCCGGAAGAATCCGTGGCAGTTGTTTTCCATCCCGGGCATTTTCAATCCCATCAAGCCGCACCGGCATCAGCGGATTCTGCGCCAGCACCTGACGTTTCTTGACTTTCTGGTGCGCGCGACGGCGTCGTACGAGCGTTGGTGCCCCGGCGCCGATGCGCGTCCTGCGCTGTTCGAATCCGCGGTGACCTATTGGCGATCGCCGCACAACCCGGCGGGCACATAAACGCTGCGTTCACACACGACGCGGCACTTCGTGCATGGACGCCACCGGACTCCGCGCCAGCAGGGCCTTCAAACCATTGGCCGTCACGCAATCGGCATCCAGCGTGCCCTGCAAGGCCGTGGCCGGTACGCCAGGATCCCCCAGCGTATCGAGCACCAGCAGCGCACCGCTGAAGTCATCGTGAATCGTATTGTCGTTGGTGGTGATGATGGTGGGAATTCCGGCGGCCGTTGCGGCGACCAGGCCCGCGGCCGAATCCTCCACCGCCAGACAATCCTGAGCCGCAAGGCCCAGGCGCGCCAGGGCGAGGCGGTACAGGTCCGGCGCGGGTTTCTTGTGCACGACGTCCTCGCCACACACCATCAGCTCGATATCCTGCACCCGTTCCGGCCCCAGACTGTGACGCAGCAGGGGTTTGAGCGTGGCGCGGCTGGCATTGGTCACAATGGCGATGCGCAAACCCGCCGCGCGCGCTTCCTGCATCAGCCGTGCCACGCCGGACCGCAGCGGCACACGACCCCGGCGCACCAGACGACGAAAGTAACGGCTTTTCAGTTCATGTACCGCGCTCACCCAGGCTTTGACGTCGGTTTCGGCGGAGGGCGCGTGCTCACCCAGTTCGGGCCGGTAGCGCCTGAGATAGTGCAACAAACGCTCCTGCCCGCCCGGCTGCTTGAGCAGTTTTCGATACAGCTTGGGGCCCCAGCGGAACGACAGGCCCAATTTTTTGAAGGCGCGGTTGTAAGCGGGACGGTGTCCCAGACGCTCGGTGTCGGCGAGGGTGCCGTCCACGTCAAAAAGCAGTGCCTGCAAGCTCACGTCAACAACCCAACCTTGGCCGATCAACAACTTATGAAAGAAGTTCAGCGCTTTCCCGCCGACGCGGACCGCCGGTACACGAAAGATCGTGTACTGTAATGCATTGCAACACAACCCTGGCGCCTACCCCATGAGCGACGGCCGCATCATCAAGAAATACCCCAACCGCCGGCTTTACGACACCCACATCAGCCGCTACATCACCCTGCAGGAAGTCCGCGCACTGGTGTTGCAGAACGTCAAATTCCGGGTGCACGACAAGCACACCAATGAAGACATCAC
>JAKEEJ010000142.1 GCA_022616655.1 Nevskiales bacterium
CGGCACGCGCGCCATCCAGCTTGAGCCTCTGCGCCAGTTGCGCGCCGTTTTCAGCGTTTACCGTCAGACGCGGCGTGGGGACCGGAGGTGCGACGGCGCCGGGTCCGTCCTCCGCCAGTTCCACAAAGCGCGCGACGGTGGTTTTCAGACACTCCGGGTCCAGCGGTCGGATGTCGTTCAACAGCCCGTAACGCATTTCGCCCCGATACCCCGTACGTTTCGGGATTCCGGCGAAAAACGTCGGCAAGGCGGACTTCCAGGAGCCCGGCAGCACGATGGCCTGCGCATAATGCTGCTCGCGCAGTGCACGTCCGAGGCGTCGCCGTACACCAAAACCCCACTGGCCGTGTCCCAGCGGCATTTCGAGCCCCTGCCGCACCTGCGGCATGCGCTTCAGCAGTGGCAATGACCAGGCCGGTGCCAGTACATCAATGTCACGGTCGGGATTCTTCTCTTTCAGGCGGATAAACAGGCTCTGGGCCATCACCATGTCACCCACCCAGGCGGGGCCGACAATCAGGACGGCACCCGGTGAGGCGGGAGGCGGGAGGCGGGAGGCGCTCAAATTTCACACCTCGCTACCGCCGTTCTTTCCTCAGCCCTCACGCCTCCCGCCTCACGTTTTCTGATGCAGCCAGTCCAGGTAGCGTTTCACACCCTGCTCCACCGTCAGGAACGGCCGCTGATAACCCGCCGCGCGCAAGCGCGTCAGATCCGCCTCTGTGAAACTCTGGTAGCGACCCACCAGGTTTTCCGGAAATGGGATGTAGCGGACCCGGCCCCGGCCGTGCCAGGCCATGACCGCCTTGGCGACGTCGTTGAAGCTCTGGCTGCGGCCGGTACCGGCATTGAAAACGCCCGACACCTCCGGATGATCCAGGAACCAGAGGTTCATCTCGACCATATCCTCGACATACACAAAATCGCGGCGTTGGTCACCGTTGGGATATCCACCGCTGCCGACAAACAAATGGCATTCACCCGTTTTTTCAATCTGGTCGTTGAAGTGCAGCACGGTGCTGGCCATGGCGCCCTTGTGCTGTTCGCGCGGACCATAGACATTGAAGTACCGCAGTCCCACCACCGGGGCGGCGGGTGAAGTCAGGCGCCGCACGTACTGATCAAACAGAAACTTGGACCAGGCATAGAGGTTGAGGGGCTGCTCGCACTCGTACGTTTCAGAAAACTTCGGTCCCCGGCCGTACACCGAGGCGCTGGAGGCATAGATAAACGGCAGGCGCCGCTCCTGGCAGAAGTGCAGCAGTACCTTGGAATAGCGGTAGTTCACGTCCATCATCAGTTCGCCGTTCCACTCTGTGGTGTTGGAGCAGGCGCCCTGATGGAAAATCGCGGTGATGGACTCCGGCAGCTCGTTTTCCTCGGCCAGCGCCAGGAACTCGTCCTTGTCCCAGTAGTCCGCGATGTCCAGGTCGGCCAGGTTGCGGAACTTGGTACCGTCGGCGAGATCGTCCACCGCCAGAATGTCGGTGACCCCGCGGCGATTGAGACCCGCGACCAGATTGGATCCGATAAAACCGGCGGCGCCGGTTACGACAATCATCGTCAACCCTCGCTCAGGAGAAGGTCGCGCCACAGGGCGCGGACAGCCGCCCGTTCGGCGGCGAAGTGCTCATCGTCGCTCACCGGCTGCCCCTGCTGCAAATCGCAGGCGTGCAGCCAGGCCCGGTACCGGCGGTACGTCTCGATCAAGGTTCGGGCTGACCCGGCTTCCAGCACGCGCGCTGCCACCAGCGCGTCCGTCTGGCGCCAGTGGTCCGTCCATTCCATCAGTGCCGGGTGCTTCGGCGCCTGCCGCAGAACGAGGTACTGCGTGATGAACTCAATGTCCGTCAGACCGCCCTCGCCCTGCTTGACGTCGAACCGGCCCGGCCGGCTTTTGTCCAGGACCTTGCGCATGCGCGCCCGCATGTCCAGCACCTCGCGTCGCAGCGCCGCGGGATCGCGCGGGCGCCGCAGCACCGCCTGCCGCACGCGCCGGAAGGCCTGCTGCACCCGTTCATCGCCGGCCACCGGTCGCGCGCGCGTCAGCGCCTGGTGTTCCCAGGTCCAGGCGCTTGCCTTCTGGTAATGCTCAAAACTGGACAGGGAACTCACGATCAGACCGCGCCGGCCTTCGGGACGCAATTCCAGATCCACTGCATACGCGCGCCCGGCGCTGGTCTGGGTCGAGATCCAGTGGATGATCCGCTGCGCCAGACGCGACAGCCATACTTCATTAACAAGCCGGCGCGCGGCCGCAGGCTGCCGGCCGCCGTCCCTCGCCCCGTGAAGCGGGGAGAGGGGGGGACCGTCCGCGGAGCGGACGGTGGGGTGAGGGGCAACTGCACGGGTCTCGCCGTCCAGTTGATCACAATCGTGCAGAAAAATGATGTCCAGATCCGAGCCGTACCCCATTTCGATGCCGCCGAATTTCCCGTAGGCGATGACCGCAAAACCGGCCGGGGTTCCGTCGGCACGCCGCGGCTGACCATACAACCGCGTCAAGTCCGCGCGCGTGCGCGCCAGGGCTTCGTTCACAATCACTTCGGCCAGCCAGGTCAGCCGGTCGCTGACCTTGACCAGCGGCAGCACGCCGGCCACATCCGCCGCGGCCACGCGCAGAGTGACTTCCTGCTGGAAGCCCCGCAGGACGTTCATCGCGCCCTCGGTGTCGTCGGGCGATACGTTGGCGAACAGTTCCGCAAGTTCTGTCCGCATCTGCTCCCGGTCCGGGGGAGCGTACAAGGTGCGTTCGTCCAGCAACTGATCCAGCAGAACGGGCGACCGTGCAATCAGTTCCGTAATCCAGGCGCTCGCCGCGCACAGCCGCCGCAGCTGCGTCCGCGCCGAGGCGTTTTCGTGCAACAGCGTCAGGTACGTTGCCCGTCCCGCAATGGCGTGGATCACTTTCAAGACCCGGCACGCCACTGTTTCCGGATCGGATTCGCGCGGCCCTTCCGACAACACCTGCGCCACCAGCGTTTCCAGGCGGCTCAGGGAAACATCGGACAGTGCTCGCACCAGCGGCGCCTGCCGCAGATCGTGCACGGCCTCCAGCACCGCCGCGGGATCTTTACGGTACCCAAGATTTTCGAGCACGGCCGTGGCCGCTGACCCATTCTGCGATTCAGATCCCAGCAAGCTCAGCGCGGCCGCCGTGGCATCGTCGCGCGGCCCGGCGGCGGATTCCGCGAACAGCCGCTGGAACTCGGATTGCACCTGTTTTCGGACCGCCTGTACGTGGTTCTCCAGCGCCACCCAGTCATCAAACCCGAGCGCCAGGCACAGGGCCGCCCGCGCTTCGGCCGCCGCCGGCAGGCAGTGCGTCTGTTCGTCCCGGTACATCTGAAGGGCGTTCTCCAGCCGGCGCAGAAAACAGTAAGCCGCGTCCAATGCCACCGCCGTATCAGGCGACAGATGACCGGCCCGGCCCAGGTAAGCCAGTACGGTTCGCAGCCGCGAGTCGCGCAGGTCCTGTTCCGCACCGCCGCGCATCAGTTGAAAAACCTGGACGATGAACTCCACATCGCGGATGCCGCCGGCACACAGCTTGACGTTGTCGGAGAGGTCCCGACGCTGGACGTCGTCCTCGATCTTGCGTTTCAGTTCGCGCAGCGTGCCGACGGCGTTGAAGTCGAGGTAACGACGGTAAATGAAGGGCTGGAGATTCTTCAGCAGGGCGTCGCCCGCGGCCCGGTCGCCGGCCACCGGGCGTGCCTTGATGAGGGCGTAACGCTCCCATTCGCGCCCGTACAACTGGTAATACTCCTCCAGCGCCGTGGTGTGCATCGCCGGCGGGCCGCTCGCCCCGAACGGCCGCAGCCTCCAGTCCACCCGGAATACAAAACCGTCCGCCGTGCGCTCATTCAAATAGCGGGTCAGGAGTTGCACCAGTTTTTCGAAATACTGTTCGTTCGAAATCGGTCGTGGTCCGTCGGTTTCCCCGGGCGCGGTATAGCCGAAAACCAGATCAATGTCGGAGGAAAAATTAAGTTCGATGCCGCCGAGCTTGCCCATGCCCAGCACGTAGGGTCGCACGGGCCGGTCGGCGTCGTCGCGCGGAATACCGTATTGCCGCTGCAGGACACGCTCCGCCCGTACCAGCGCCGCTTCGCATGCCGCCTCCGCCAGCGCGGAAAGCGCCTCCAGGGTTTCCGGCAGCGCCGCCCAGCCTGCCAGATCACGAAAAGCAATCCGCGCCATTTCTTCCATGCGCCATTGCCGCAGGGCACGCATGAATTCTTCTTCCGCGTGTGCGCCTGCGGCGGCGGACGCCAGGCGCTGCGCGGCCGCTTCCGCCGGGCCTGCCGTTTCGAACCAGCGCTCACGAACCCAGCGCTCCCAGCGTTGCGGGTTCC
>JAKEEJ010000143.1 GCA_022616655.1 Nevskiales bacterium
ACCTCCGCAGCCGCCGGTTCCTGCTGCAGGAGAATCGGCGTCTGCAGGATCATCAGTTTTTACTGGAATCGCACCTGCAGAAAATGACTGCGCTGGAGGCGGAAAACCGGCGCCTGCACGAACTGCTGTCGTCGGCCACGCAGCTGGACGAAAAAGTATCCATCGCAAAAATCCTGTCCGCGGCACAAGATCCGTACCGGCAGCAGATCGTACTCGACAAGGGCGCGCATGACGGACTGTATCGTGGTCAGGCGCTGGTGGACGCGCAGGGCGTGATGGGCCAGGTTATCCGGATCCAGCCCACGACGTCCGTGGCATTGCTGATCACCGATCCGAACCACGGCATTCCAGTGGAAATCAACCGTACGGGTCTGCAAACCATCGCGCTCGGTCGCGGGGATGGTCACAGTCTGTCGCTGCCCTATCTGCCCGGCAACGCCGACGCGCGGGTGGGCGATCGGATTGTCTCCTCTGCCATGGGCGGCCGTTTTCCGACCGGCTACCCGGTCGGCACGATCCGGGAGCTGAAACACGAACCGGGACAACAATTCATGGAAGCCATTGCCGATCCGGCCGCGCGCCTGAACCAGGGCCGGCAAGTCCTGCTGGTCTGGAGCCCGCGCTTGCCGGCAGAAGTCCGATCGCTGTCGGACGACCCGCCAGCGGCACCATGAACGAACGGACGCCGCGGCGCCTGATCGCCGTTTCGCTGCTGGTCGCACTGATTCTGCAACTGCTGGAACTCCCGTACGCCCTGGCGGTGTTGCGTCCGCTGTGGGTACCGCTGGTCCTGGTGTATTGGGTAATGACCCTTTCACAACCCGGCGGTCTGTTCAGCGCCTGGCTGATGGGCCTGCTGCTGGACGTGCTGCTCAACTGTGTGCTGGGACAGCACGCACTGGGTCTTACAGCGGTGGTATTCGTCACGCTGCAGACGCGCAACATTCTGGCGCTCTATCCGGTGTGGCAGCAGGCGGCCGTGCTCACGCCGGCGTGGCTGTTGTACGCCTTTCTCATGTTCTGGATTGACGGTGCCAGCGGGCACTCTGCCGATCCCTGGCTCCAGTGGGTGCCGGTCCTGACCACCGGCCTGTGCTGGCCGCTGGTGGTGGCCACGCTGGACGGCGTACGCCACCGCGTACAGAACGATCCGGCGCATCTCTAGGGCCTGTCCAATGAGCATTGGCCCTCAGGACGCCATCAAAAATCTCCACGCGGAACGGCAGGATTTTCTGACGCGTGTTCTGATCGCCGTCACCGTGGGTTCCGGACTGGTTCTGGTGCTGCTGACGCGGCTGCTGCATTTGCAGGTTCTGGAACAGGATTACTACGACACCCGTTCCAACGAGAACCGCCTGCAGCTGACCGTGATTCCGCCGGTCCGCGGCCTGATTTACGACCGTCAGGGCGCGCTGCTGGCACAAAATGTACCCACCTTCGTGCTGGAGCTCGTACCGGAGCAGGTTCCCGATCTGGACGATACGCTGGCGCGCCTCGGCCGGCTGGTCACCCTCAGCGAAAACGACCTGCTCCGCTTCCGGGACCGGCTGAAAAAGACTCCGCCCTATCGTGGGGTACCGCTGCGCAGCAACCTGTCCCTGGAAGAGGTCGCGCGTTACCAGATCAATCGCTACGACTTTCCGGGCGTGGATAGCGTCGCCGGTCTCACCCGCAACTATGCGCTGGGGGCCTCGGCGGCCCACGTGGTGGGTTACATCGGCGGCATTACCGAGGACGATTTGAACACTCTGGACGAGAAGGCGTACCGCGGTACGCGATATGTCGGTCGCACCGGAGTCGAAAAAAGCCATGAGCACACCCTGCACGGCACGCCTTCCACGAAAATCGTGGAAACCAACGCCGCCGGCCGGCCTTTGCGTGAGATTGACTACCGGCGGGGCACACAAGGCGTCAACCTGTTTCTGAGTATTGATGCCCGGCTGCAGCTGGCGGCCGAGCAGGCGTTCGGAACCCGTACCGGTGCATTGGTGGCCATCGAACCCTGGTCCGGCGAAATCCTGGCACTGGTCTCCAAACCGGGCTTTGATCCGCATCTGTTCGTGGAAGGCATCGACGTGGAACTTTACAAAGCGCTCAACGAAGACGCACAGCATCCCCTGTTCAACCGCGCGCTGCAGGGCCAGTATTCGCCGGGCTCGACGCTCAAGCCGCTCATGGCGCTGGCCGGTCTGGACCACGGCGTCACGGTCCCGGGTAAACGCGAATTCTGCTCGGGCAAATTCACACTGCCCAATTCGACGCGCCAATACCGCTGCTGGAAACGCCGCGGCCACGGCCGGGTTGACCTGGACGACGCGATCACACAATCCTGCGACATTTACTTCTACCAGACGGCCCTGTCGCTGGGCATTGACGCCATCCACGATTTTCTGGATGTCTTCGGCCTGGGCCGTCCCACCGGCATTGACCTGCCCGGCGAAAACAGCGGCCTGCTGCCCTCGCGCGACTGGAAACTGCGCACGCAGCGCGAAGCCTGGTTCCCCGGCGAAACCCTCAACCTGGGCATCGGCCAGGGCTACCTGACCGTCACCCCGCTGCAGCTTGCCCAGATGGCGGCGCGCATCGCCACGCGCGGACAGGGCTACCGGCCGCACCTGGTACACGCGACCCAGGATCCGGTCACCGGCACCGTCACACCCGTGCTGCCGGAACCGCTGCCACCCATCGTACTGCGCGACGAATCCCTCTGGCAGCCGGTGATTGAAGCCATGCAGAACGCCGTCCATGCACCGTCGGGTACGGCCTATCGCATCGGCGCGAACGCGCCCTACCGCATCGCCGGAAAAACCGGCACCGTACAACTCGTGACTCTGGCACAAGACGAGGAAACGGCACCCGAATTGCAGGAGATTCCCCGGCACCTGCGCGACCATGCCCTGTTCATCGCCTTCGCACCGGCGGACAATCCGCGCATCGCCCTGGCCGTTCTGTCCGAGCACAGCGGCCACGGCGGCTCTGAGGCCGCCCCCATTGCCCGCCAGGTGATGGACACCTGGTTGCTCAATCCGGAAACTCCCTCGAAATGAACCAGAGTACCGCCCTGCCCAGAACACCCAGGGCCGACTGGAGCCACCTGCTGGCACGTGCGCACCTGGATTTGTGGCTGAGTCTGTTCCTGCTCGCGCTGGTCACGCTGGGGTTGGGCGTGCTGTACAGCGCCTCCGGACATTCCAGTGCCATGTTGATCAGCCAGGTTCAGCGTCTGGTGCTGGGGTTGATCATCATGCTGATCTGCGCGCAGGTGCCTCCGGAGCTGTACCGCACCGCCGCCCCCTGGATCTACGGCGTTGCGCTGCTGTTGCTGCTGTCGGTATCGTGGATCGGGGACGCTTCGAAGGGCGCCCAGCGCTGGCTGGACCTGGGCTTCGTGCGATTCCAGCCCTCGGAACTGATGAAACTGGCCATGCCCCTGGCCGTGGCGGCCTTTCTGCACAGCCGCTCGCTGCCCCCGCGACCGACCACCGTGTTCTGGACCCTGCTCCTGATCGGTCTTCCCACCGTCCTGATCGCACGCCAGCCGGACCTGGGCACCGCCGTTCTGGTGGTCTGCGCGGGCGCGTTCGCGTTGTATCTTGCCGGTCTGGGCTGGCGCTGGATGGTTTCAGGTGTGGCCGTCATTGCCGCCATCGCGCCACTGGCCTGGCACACGCTGCACGATTATCAACGCCGCCGCCTGCTCACCTTTCTGGATCCGGAAAGCCATCCGCTCGGCGCCGGTTATCACATTGCTCAATCCAAGATCGCCATCGGTTCCGGCGGCGTGTTCGGCAAAGGCTGGATGAGCGGCACCCAGGCCCGCCTCGAGTTTCTGCCCGAATCGCATACCGATTTCATCTTTGCGGTGTTTGCGGAGGAGCTGGGTCTGCTGGGCGTACTGCTGCTGCTGACCCTGTATCTTGCGCTGGTGGGCCGCGGCCTGACCATTGCGCTGCGCGGTCAGAACACCTTTCAGCGCCTGCTGGCCAGCAGTCTCTCGCTGACGTTCTTCCTGTACGTCTTCATCAACATCGGCATGGTGTTGGGACTGCTGCCGGTGGTGGGCGTGCCGCTGCCGCTGATTAGTTTCGGCGGCACCTCGATGGTAAGCTTGCTGGCGGGTTTTGGAATGCTGATGTCCATCCAGACGCATCGCAAACTGGTCTCACATTGATGCGCTTTTTCCTGCTGGCCTGTGCGCTGTACCCCGCGACGCTCCTCGCCGACTACAGCACGCATCCCCGCGCGCCCGAACTGCTCCAGAAACTTCGCGCGGATTACGGCTTCACCGCCGTCGAACTGGAATCGGTGAAAGCGGCCCTGCGCCAGGCCGAGTCCCTGCCCCAGCTGATTGAAGCCGAGCAGAAGGCCAAGGAAAAGACGCTCACCTGGGACGCCTACCGCCGCATTCACATTCACGAGTCCAATCTCCGCAGCGGCGCGCGCTTCCTGTCCGAATACCGGGTCTGGCTGGCGCGGGCCGAGGCGGAATTCGGCGTGCCGCCCACGGTCATCGCAGCCATTCTGGGTGTGGAAACCAAGTACGGCGCCTACACCGGCTCCCACCGGGTGCTGGACGCACTGACCACCCAGGGATTCGATCATCCGACCCGCTCGGTGTTTTTTTTCGCCGAGCTGGCCGAGTTCTTCGCGTTGTGCCGCGAACTCGGCGTCGCACCCATCCAGGTACGGGGCTCGTACGCCGGCGCGGTCGGTGTGACGCAGTTCATGCCCAGCAATTACCGCCGCCTGGCCGTGGACTTCGATAACAACCGCGCCAGAAATCTCTGGCAGATGCCCGACGCCATCGGCAGCATCGGCAATTACCTGGCGAATGCCGTTCCGGCGCGTCGCTGGCAACGCAGCGTGCCGCTGGTCGTACCGGCCGTGCTGGACCGGCGCCCGGACAACGACTGGCCGCTGAACACCCGGACTCCGACGCACCGGGTCGGCGACTTCCTGCGTGTGGACGTGCGGCC
>JAKEEJ010000144.1 GCA_022616655.1 Nevskiales bacterium
GCCTGGTGGGTGGAATCATTGGCGGCGTCATCGGCCATCAATTCGGCAAAGGCCATGGCCAGGATGCCGCCACCATCGCCGGTGCATTGATCGGAGCCAGCCATGCGGGCCGGCATCACGGCCGGCACGTGGTTGAACGCACGGCATATGCAACCACGTGCCAGACGGTACACACGGTGCGTTACGAAGAGCGTATCGAAGGGTACGATGTGACTTATACGTATCGCGGCCAGATCTACCATGCGCAGATGTCCTACGATCCCGGTCAACGGGTCCGGATACGGGTCGAGGTCACGCCCCATGTGGTTCTCTGAAAACAGCACTCCCGATTACCGTGCAGCGATTGTGAACAGGCCCTAGACTAATCCCATGAAATGGCCGGCTCTTCTGATTTGTGTGGTAACGCTGGCGGGCGTGCTCGGACAGCCCGTCAGTGCCCGCGATCGTGAGCGTCCGCGTGACCGGATTCCCGACGACCGGCCGAGACGTGAACAGCGGGAGTTGCAACCACAGGGGGAGACACAACAACGTGAAACGCGCGAACCGACCCCGCGTGACCCGCCGCGCACGTCTCCGGAAACGGCGGCACGCCAGGCTCAGCAACAGAACGGCGGCGGACGTGTCCTGTCCGTAGACCGCGGTGAAAACGGCTATCGCGTCAAACTGCTCAAAGACGGCGAAGTACGTTCCTATCTGATTGCCGATGAATAGGGCCTGTACACCATTACCGCACGGCGACGCCCGGCCCCTTCGGGTTGCGCTCCAAACCGTACCCCGCGTTGTTGCTCCTCGTCGCGCCTGCCGGGGGCGGCAACGCCGTTCGTAAGGTAATGGGGTACAGACCCTAATGCGCGTTCTCGTGATTGAAGACGACGCCGACCTGCGCGCGCAGGTGTCGCACTTTTTCAGCGACGAGGGGTTTGTGGTGGACGTTGCCCCGGACGGTGAACAGGGACTCTACATGGCAACGGAATACCCGCTGGATCTGGCGGTCGTGGATCTGGGACTGCCCAAGACGTCGGGCATTGACATCATCCGCCAGGCGCGCAAGCGTGGCTGCGCCTACCCGATTCTTATCCTGACGGCCCGCGACGGCTGGGAAAACAAGGTTACGGGACTGGAAGCGGGGGCCGATGATTACCTGGTCAAGCCCTTCCACAAGGAAGAGTTGCTGGCACGTGCACGGGCGTTGCTGCGCCGTTCCGGCGGCTGGACTCAATCAAAACTCGAATCCGGCCCCGTCGAACTGGACACCGCCGCCAAAACCGTGAAACTCCAGGGCGAGCCGGTGGAACTGACGGCTTACGAATACCGCCTGCTGGAATATCTGCTCCTGCACGCCGGCAAGGTCGTGTCCAAAAGCACCCTCGTCGAACACCTCTACGCTGAAGACCTTGAGCGCGACAGCAACGTGATTGAAGTGTTCATCCGGCGCCTGCGCATCAAACTGGATCCGGAGGACAAACTGCGGCCCATCGAGACTCTGCGTGGACAGGGTTACCGCTGGATCCTGCCCAGAAAATAGCCGTCCATCGACGCTTTATCTTTATCCGGCTCAACCCATGAGAGGCCCGCAAACCGACTCCAGAAAATGGCCACTGCGGCTGTCCCTCCGTACGCGCCTGCTGCTGGCCGCTTCGGTCACACTGCTGGTGTTTATCGCCCTGTGCGGTGCCGGACTGGAAAATGCCTTTCGCGACAGCGCGCTGACCGCCCAGCAGGAGCGGATGCAGGGTCTGATTTATGCCCTGTTGGGCGCCGCGGAACAGGACGACCGGCCGCACCTGACACTCAGCAACGACCAGCTTCCGGAGCCACGTTTACGCCAGCCCCAGTCGGGACTGGAAGCGGCCGTGCTGGACGAAAGCGGCGCCACACTGTGGCAATCGCCCAGCGCCGGTCATGATCTGCCGGTGGTCATCGGCCCCGAGGTCGGCCACTGGAAATTTGAACGGCTGGGCGATGCCAACCGCTTCGTGCTGTCCTTTGGCCTGCGCTGGATCAGTGACAACAAAACTCCGCACCGCTACACGGTGCTCGTATTGGAAACACCGGACGCTTATGAAGCCAGGCTCACCGTCTTCCGTCGCACGTTATGGCTCTGGCTGCTGGCGGCTGCCGCCGCATTACTGGTGGTATTGGCCCTGATGCAGGATTTGGGACTGTCGCCCCTGCGCCGTCTGGTGGCCGAACTGCGCGGCATCGAAACCGGCAGGCAATCGCACATCGGCTCGCTCTACCCCCGGGAATTGAGACCGCTCACCGGCGCGCTCAATGCGCTGCTGCGCAGCGAGCGCAGCCATCAACAGCGTTACAGCAATGCGCTGGGCGACCTCGCCCACAGTCTCAAGACACCCCTGGCGGTACTGCGCGGTCTGGACAGCGCGCCGCTGTCCGAAGACCTGCGCCGTCAGTTGCAGGAGCAGACCGGCCGCATGCAGCAGATTGTGGACCATCAGTTGGCCCGGGCCGCCACCGCCGGACCACGCCCCCTGGGTCCGCTTGTTTTGCTACGACCCGCCGCTGAAAAAGTAATGACGGCGCTCAAGAAAGTCCATGCTGACAGGGGGCTGCAATTTGAACTGAGAATCCCCGCCGAACTGCAGACGCGGGCCGCTGTCGGCGATCTCTACGAACTGCTGGGCAACCCGCTCGACAATGCCGCCAAATGGGCCCACAGCCGCGTCCGGCTGAGGGCCCATCAGAACTCCACAACGCTCATTCTGGAGTTTGAAGACGACGGTCCCGGATTTCCGGAACGCGCGGAACAATTATTGGGCCGGGGAGTACGGGCAGACAGCCGGACGCCGGGCCAGGGGCTGGGTCTGGCCGCCGTTGCAGAAATCGTGCGGGCGTATGAAGGCACTCTCGAACTGGACCGCTCTTCCGAATTGAATGGCGCGCGGATCGTCCTCAAGATCCCCCATCAGGCGGTAACGCGATGAAGTGCTGCCGGTAATAACGCAGCTCGGCGATGGAATCGTGGATGTCCGCCAGCGCCAGATGAGTGGACTCCTTGGTGAACCCCTTGGCCAGATCCGGCGCCCAGCGCAGACACAACTCCTTGAGTGTGCTGACGTCCAGATTGCGATAGTGAAAGTACTTTTCCAATGCCGGCATCCAGCGAGCGAGGAAGCGCCGGTCCTGGCAGATGGAGTTGCCACACATGGGCGACTTTCCCGCGGGCACCCATTGAGCGAGAAAAGCCAACGTCTGCTGTTCCGCTTCGCTTTCTGAGAACCGGCTGTCTTTGACTCGCTGCGTCAGCCCCGAGCGACCGTGCTGACGGGTGTTCCATTCGTCCATGGAGGCCAGTTCGGTATCGGATTGGTGAATGGCCAGTACTGGGCCCGCTGCAAGAATTTCGAGCGTCGCATCGGTTACGACGGTCGCCATCTCGATGATGCGGTGCCGTTCCGGAATCAGCCCGGTCATTTCCAGGTCAATCCAGATCAGATTCGAGGCGCTGGGGTGCATGCGGCTAGCCTAGCAGGCCGGCACGTGAAGAGCATCGGACCCGGACTTGAACCGGGGCTCAAGGGTCAGGACAATGCCCCATGAATAGCCGGAACGAGAGTGCTCCATGACCGAACTCGCCCAGAAACGCTGTGTCCCCTGCGAAGGAGGCGTCAAAGCTCTGGACCGCGCCGCCACCGGAAACCTGCTGAAGCAGCTGGGTCCGCAGTGGAAACTGTCCGCCGACAACAAACAGATTCAGGGCGGCTTTGAATTCAAAGACTATTACCACACCACTGCTTTTGTAAACGCGGTGGCCTGGATCGCGCACAGCGAAGACCATCACCCGGACATGGCCTTCGGCTACAAAACGGCCAGTGTCACGTACTGGACGCACGCCATTGGCGGCCTGTCGGAAAACGACTTCATCTGCGCGGCAAAAGTGGATCTATTGCTGAAAGATAATTAGAAGAGTCTCGCGCGGAGAGCACAAAGGTCACAAAGTTCATAACGGGCTCTTAAACCGGCCGCCGGCCGCTGAGCCGCTGCGCGACCGCCCCTCACTCTACTCTCTCCCCGCATAGCGGGGAGAGAGGATTTCGTGCGCCTTCGGCGCATCCATTGGCTTGCTCACACGGGCTGGCGCCCGGTGAGCGCATGAGTCAGCGTCCCGCCGTCCACGTACTCCAGTTCGCCGCCCATGGGTACGCCATGCGCAATCCGGGTCACTTTGATGCCGCGGCTCCGTGCAAGTTCGGCCAGGTAATAGGCCGTTGCCTCCCCCTCCACGGTGGGGTTGGTCGCAATGATGAGTTCTTTGACACTGCCGCCGTCCAACTGGCGGGTCAGAACATCAAGCCCCAGCTCCTCGGGGCCCAGGCCGTCAAGCGGTGACAGGCGACCCATCAGTACAAAGTAGCGGCCACGGTACGACGTGTGGTACTCAATGGCCATCAGATCGGCCGGACCTTCCACGACGCAGACCTGCCCCGTTGCGGTACGTGAGCCGGTGCAATAACGGCAACCCTCTTCTTCGCAGAACATGCGGCAGGTGGCGCAGCGTGTGACGCCGGTCCGCGCGTCCTCCAGAGCCGCGCGCAAAAATTCCATGCCTTCACGGTCCCGCTCCAGAAGATGGAAGGCCATGCGCTGCGCGGATTTGGGGCCTACTCCCGGCAGGCGGCGCAGCGCCTCAATCAATCGGGCGAGGCGCGCTGAATAAACCGTCATTGGACTGGAAAAAAGTTCCGGAGAATGGTGATTATTTTCCGGACCCATCATTGATAATCTGGACCGACCCGGCTCGGACCGTGGCCCCCAGTTTTTCCCTGAGTGCGCGGATGGCGGGATCGGCTTCAATCGCTGCTTCCGCGTGGCGCTGGCCCTCCGCATGGCGCCGCTCCTCCATTTGGGCCGGTGTCTGCCCGCCGTTGCTTATTTCGATCGCCACGCGCAGCGGTTCCTGAAGCTGCCGCGCCAGCGCCTGTTCAATGGCCACACGGCGGTCTTCCTGGAGCAGGTGTTTCATGGGCGAAGCCAGACCCAGGCGCACCGTAGCATCGCGCTTTTCAAGCCATTCACAGTGGCGGGCCAGTTGTTTGGCAAAGCCGTCCAGACCCAGCGTGTTCACCCGTTCACACCAGTCCGTTTCCGGCGCGACCGCGGCGTGTGGCAGGGCACCGCCGGACTTGGAAGACGCGCTTGCGCCTGCCGGCGATACCGCCGGCAGACCGGCTGCTGTTCCAGGCTGGAACGCCAGCAGGCGCAACACGGTCATTTCAAAACCCAGCCGGGGATCCGGCACCCAGGGAAAATCCCTTCGGCCGTTGACGACGATCTGATAGTAGAGCTGCACGTCTTCCGCGGGCAGACCGTGTGCCAGTTCCTGCAGGGCGGGATCGTCGTCTTCCTCTGCCGTTTTGGGCAAAACCTGCAACACCGCAATCCGCTGCAAAGCGGCCGCCAGGTCCGCCAGCAGCGCGAAATAATCGGGCACCTGCGTATCCAGTCTTTCCACGCCCTGCAGCGCGGCCGGGCCGTCTCCCGCGGCCACGGCACGCAGAATTTCAAACAGGGTCTGCCGGCCATGCGTGCCCAGCATTTCTTCGACCGGACCGCGTTTCAACTCCCGGCCGCCACAAAAGGCGATCGCCTGGTCCAGCAGCGACAGGCCGTCGCGCATGCTGCCGTCGGCATTGCGCGCCAGTTCCGCCACGGCCGCCGGTTCGGCGCTGAAGCCTTCCTGCTCCAGCACCGTCGTCAATCGTTCGCGGATCAGGGCAGCCGGCAGTCGCCGGAGATTGAACTGGAGACAGCGCGACAACACCGTCACGGGTAATCTTTGCGGGTCGGTGGTGGCGAGGATGAATTTCACACGCGGCGGCGGTTCTTCCAGGGTCTTCAACAAGGCATTGAAGGCGGACTTGGACAGCATGTGCACTTCGTCGATGAGATAGGTCTTGTAGCGTCCCTGCACGGGGGCATACTGGGCGTTGTCAATCACCTCGCGGACGTTGTCCACGCCGGTGTGCGACGCCGCATCAATTTCCAGCAGGTCCACGAACCGACCCTCGTCAATCTGCTGACACACCGTGCACCGGCCGCAGGGACTGGCGCTGACGCCGGTTTCACAATTGAGTCCCTTGGCGATGAGGCGTGCCACGGTGGTTTTGCCCACTCCACGGGTGCCCGTCAGCAGAATGGCCGGGTGCAACTTGTCCGCGGCCAGCGCGTGGGACAGGGCCTGAACCACGTGCGACTGGCCCAGCACGTCTTCAAAACGGCGCGGGCGCCACTTGCGGGCAAGGGCGAGGTAACTCATGGGCGCGTGGGGCC
>JAKEEJ010000145.1 GCA_022616655.1 Nevskiales bacterium
ACATCGAGGCCGTGCTCAATGACACGACGGCCGGCGACGGTCAGGTATTGCTTGGGCCGTTCGGCTTGCACGCGCACACCGCTGCCGGCGGCGGCGATGACCGCCCAGTAACCTGACGGGTGGGAGGTGCCCAACGGCTTATCTTTAATCTATGAGGAGCGTTCAATCACGAGGTAGAACGTCTCACCCCGTTTGACCATGCCCAGCGCGTTCCGGGCCCGCGATTCGATGGCGGCCACGCCCGATTTGAGATCCAGGATTTCGGCCTCCAGCGTGGCATTGCGCACACGCCGCTGTTCGTTCTCTTCCTGCTGCTGCTGCAGCTCGGTTTTGAGCCGATGGGCATGCGCCAGACCGCCGTCCGCAATCCACAGCCGGTACTGGAACGCGGCCAGAAACAGCAGTAACAGAATGTTAAGAACACGCGCCATGTTCCTAACTTAACTGAATTTCACCGGAAATGCTTCGACGCCCGGATAGCGGGCCGATTTGCCCAGCTGGCGTTCGATGCGCAGCAGCCGGTTGTACTTGGCCGTCCGGTCGGAACGGCACAGCGAGCCGGTCTTGATCTGGGTCGCCGCGCTGCCCACGGCAATGTCGGCAATGGTGGCATCTTCGGTCTCACCGGAACGGTGCGACACCACGCTGGCGTACCCGGCCCGGGTTGCCATGGCGATGGCCGCCAGGGTTTCCGTCAGCGTGCCGATCTGGTTCGGTTTGACGAGCACGGCGTTGGCAATGCCCTTCTCGATGCCTTCGCGCAGGATGGCGGTATGGGTCACGAACAGATCGTCGCCCACCAGCTGCACCCGTTTACCGAGCTTCCGCGTCAATAGCGCCCAGCCTTCCCAGTCGTTTTCGGCACAACCGTCCTCGATGGAAATGACCGGATAGCGCCGGCAGAGGTCCGCCAGATAATCGGTAAACGCCTCCGGCGTGAATGATTTGTCCTCGCCTTCCAGCCGGTATTTTCCATCCTTGAAGAATTCGGACGAGGCCACGTCCAGCCCCAGATAAATATCGCGGCCGGCTTTGTACCCGGCCCGGTCTATGGCCTCGAGCAGACAGTCCAGCGCAGCGGCGTTGGACGGCAGGTCCGGCGCGAAACCGCCCTCGTCGCCGACCGCGGTGTTCAGTGTGCGGCCGCGCAGTACCGATTTCAGCGCGTGAAACGTTTCCACGCCCATGCGCAAAGCCTCGGAAAAATTCCGGGCACCCACCGGCAGGATCATGAACTCCTGGATGTCCACGTTGTTGTCGGCGTGTGCGCCGCCGTTGATCACGTTCATCATCGGCACGGGCATGGTTTTGTGCTTGCCGATGCGGCGATACAAGGGCAGCTTTTTCTCGGCGGCGGCCGCATGGGCAACCGCCAGGGACACGGCGAGGATGGCATTGGCGCCCAGACGGGCCTTGTTAGGCGTGCCGTCCAGTTCAATCATGGCCGCATCCAGTGCCGCCTGATCCTGCGCGTCCATGCCTTTCACGCGCCGGGCGATTTCTTTTTCGACGTGCCCCACCGCCTGGCGCACGCCCTTGCCCAGGTAACGCCGCCGATCCCCGTCGCGCCGCTCCACCGCCTCGCGCGTACCGGTGGACGCTCCCGACGGCGCCGCCGCACGGCCTGTTGCACCCGACTGGAGCTGTACCTCCGCTTCAACGGTGGGATTGCCGCGGGAATCGAGAATTTCGAGACCGGTGACTTTTCTGATCCTGGACATTATTTGATGTCTTTTTCGAACTGAATTTCTTCGGGAACGTGGTGCTTCACCACGCGGTCCAGCGCGTGCAGGGTTTTGAGCAGCGGCTCCATCAGGTGCAGGGGCCAGGAGTTGGGACCGTCGCACAGCGCCGAATTTGGATTCGGATGGGTCTCCATGAACAGTCCTGAAACACCCGCGGCGACCGCCGCGCGCGCCAGCACCGGAATCATCTCGCGCATGCCGCCGGAGGCCGTGCCCTGCCCGCCCGGGAGCTGGACGGTATGGGTACTGTCGAACACCACCGGCGCAAATTTGCGCATGATCGCCAGACCGCGCATGTCGGCAACAAGATTGTTGTAGCCAAAGGAGAATCCGCGTTCGCACAACAGGAATCGAGAAGGCGCCACGGCCGTCATCTTCTCAATCACATTGCCCATTTCCCAGGGCGACATGAACTGCCCTTTTTTGACGTTCACCGGCTTGCCGGTCTTGGCGACTTTCTGCATGAAGTTGGTCTGCCGGCAGAGAAAGGCGGGCGTCTGGAGCACGTCTGCCACGGCGGCCACTTCGTGGAGGGGTGTGTCTTCATGCACGTCGGTCAGCACGGGCACGCCCGTTTTCTTTTTCACCGCTTCCAGAATTTTCAGGCCCGCCTCCAGACCCGGGCCGCGGTACGACGTGTGCGAAGAGCGGTTGGCCTTGTCGTAACTGCCTTTGAAGATGTAGAGCATCTCCAGTTTCCGGGCGATCGGCGCGATATGGCCGGCCACTTCCAACGCCAGGGATTCGGATTCCAGTGTGTCGGGACCTGCAATCAGAAACAGGGGCCGGTCAATGCCGATTTCAGTACCACAAAGATTCATGGGGGACGGGAGTCGGGAGTCGGAGGACTGGAGACGATAGCCGAGATCGGGATGCTGTGCTGTATCTTTTTACTGTCCCCTGACCCCCGACTCCCGTCCCCGCCCATCAGGCCGCGACGGCTTGATGGGCCAAATGGCGCTCGCGCGCCGCCTTGATAAAGCCGGTGAACAGGGGATGCCCGTCGCGCGGGGTGGACGTGAATTCCGGGTGGTACTGGCAGCCGACGAACCAGGGATGATCCGGCAATTCCACGACCTCCACCAGCCGGTCCTCCACGGTTTCTCCGGCAAAGACCAGGCCCCGCTCTTCCATCTGCCGGCGGTAATTGTTGTTGAATTCATAGCGATGACGATGGCGTTCGCGGATCAGCTCGGAGCCGTAGAGAATACGGCAGCGCGTTGCGGGCAAGAGGCGGCAGGTCTGCGCACCGAGCCGCATGCTGCCGCCGAGATTGGACTGGGTGCTGCGCCGGTGCGTCCGGCCGGACGGATCGTGCCATTCGGTCACCAGGGCGATCACCGGATGCGGCGTCTTGGGCATCATTTCAGTGGAATGCGCTTCCTTCAGTCCGCAGGCGTTGCGCGCAAACTCGATGATCGCGACCTGCATGCCCAGGCAGATGCCCAGATAGGGAACGCGGTTCTCGCGGGCGTAGCGGACCGCCTCGATCTTGCCTTCGATCCCGCGATTGCCGAAACCACCGGGCACCAGGATGGCATCGGCGCCCTGCACGGCGCGCACGCCCTGGCTTTCAAGCGATTCGGCCTCGACGTAGCGGATCCGCACGCGCGTACCGGTATGCCGGCCGGCGTGGTTCAGCGCCTCGTTCAGTGACTTGTAAGCATCGGTCAGGCCCACGTACTTGCCCACCATGGCGATTTCCACCTCGGCATCCTGACGGTCGCGCGCGGACACAACGCGATCCCATTGCGCCAGATCGGGCTCAGTGCACTTCAGGTCGAAATGCGCCACGGCCAGCCGGTCCAGGCCCTGCCCGTGCAGCCAGCCCGGCACCTTGTAGATATCGTCCACGTCCACGACCGAGATGACCGCCGGGATCGGCACGTTTGTAAACAGCGCAATCTTGCGCTTCTCGGATTCCGGCAGAACGCGGTCGGTGCGGCACAACAACACGTCGGGCTGGATGCCGATGCCACGCAGCTCCTTCACCGAATGCTGGGTCGGCTTGGTTTTCATCTCACCCGAGGACGAAATGTACGGCACCAGCGTCAGGTGCACGTAGAGTGTGCGCGACCGTCCAAGATTGATGCCCATCTGACGGATGGCTTCGAGGAACGGCAGCGACTCGATGTCGCCCACCGTACCGCCGATCTCCACGATGCAGACGTCGGCACCGCCCGCGCCTTTCAGAATGCACTGCTGGATTTCATCGGTGACGTGTGGAATCACCTGCACCGTGCTGCCCAGGTAGTCCCCGCGCCGCTCCTTCTCGATGACGTTGCGGTAGATCTGGCCGGTGGTGACGTTGCTCAGCCGGCTGGTTTTGCCGCGCAGAAAGCGCTCGTAGTGGCCCAGGTCCAGGTCCGTCTCGGCGCCGTCCTCGGTCACGAACACCTCGCCGTGCTGGAACGGGCTCATGGTGCCCGCGTCCACGTTGAGGTACGGGTCCAGCTTGATCATGCTGACCTTGAGCCCGCGCGACTCCAGGAGAGTGCCCAGCGAAGCCGCGGCGATGCCCTTGCCGAGCGAAGACACCACGCCCCCGGTGACGAACACGTAACGTGTCTGGGGAGCTTCGGGCATTGTCGGACCGCCGGCAGAGTTAGTGGATTCTAGAGCCTGTACACAATTGCTGCACAGTGGCGACCCTGTTCAAGGCGGCGGATAACCGGCCAGGGTGTGTTCCCAGACAAAGCGCAGGCCTGCGCGCCGGCACGACAGCTTGAATGACCGGGTCCACCAGCGGTCGGCGACGGCACCCCATTCTGCTTCCGACTGGATCAGCGGCAGGCGCTCCCGCACCCAGGGCGGAATGGCCTGTTCCTGGAACAGGTTGCGCAGGGTGCGAGTGTAACGGGAGCCTTCGGGCTTGAGCCGTTCGCCGCCCCTGGGGAAGATCACACGCAGCGGCAGTTCCATCCGGGCCGGTTTGAGTACGTGCAAGACGCCACAGCCGGACGGCAGCTTCAGATCGTTGCGGCCGTCCCATTCCAGCTGCACCCCGCGGGGCGGCGGCGGCAACCGGCGCATGAGAAACAGCGTGTCGCGGAAACGGCGCAGCTCGGTATCACCCCAGGCCAGGCACGGCGCCGCATCGGGCCGCGCACGCAGCATTTCCTTTTCCAGCCGGGTCAGGGCGTCGAACGACGGTCCTTCAAAACCGGCACGCGCGGCCCAGGCGCGCAGCAGATTGTTGCGCCGCGCGCGGGACAGGCGCAGCAGCGCACGCACGGACAGCCCTTCGCCCTGCCCGGCTTCGGCGAGATCACGGCCGGCCAGCTCGTCCAGCAGTTCAATCGCGTCCGCGCAATGGTCGGCAGTACGCGCCAGCTGTTCCACCGACTGCGGCCAGCGCTGGCCCAGCCGCGGCAGGATGTCGGTGCGCAGAAACGAGCGGCTGTAGCGGGGATCCAGGTTGTGCGGGTCTTCCACCCAGGGCAGGCCATGACGCTCCGCGTAATGCCGCAGGTCTGTTCGAGACAAATGCAGCAGGGGTCGCCACAGACAACCGGGTGGAAAGGCCGACAGCGTCCGCATCGCGGCCAGCCCCGCCACGCCCGAACCGCGCAGCAGGCGCAGCAGTACCGTTTCGGCCTGATCGTCGCGGTGGTGGGCGGTCACCAGACAGTCGCCCGCTTTCATCAGGCTGCGGAAGGCCTCGTGCCGTGCCTGGCGCGCGGCGGCTTCCGGCCCGGCCGGATCGGCCGGATCCACTTTCACGTCCATCGCGTAAAACGGCACGCCCAACTGGGCGCAGACGGAACGGCAGTGTTCCACCCAGCCACCGGCCGCCGGTTGCAGATGGTGATTGACGTGCAGGGCTTTGGACGTAAAGCCGGATTGTTTAAGCCAGTGCAGCAGTACCGTGGAATCAAGCCCGCCGCTGAAGGCAACCCAGACCGTGGCCCCCGGCGACAGCTTGGGCGAGGCCGGGGCGGAACCGGGCGCGAGGTCCGTCATCCCTCCTGGTAAACCCCGCACTGCTGCAGGCGCTGGTAACGGCGGGCCAGCAGTTCGTTCATCGGCATTCGGCAGAAACGATCGAGATGGGTCAGCACGCGCTCCCTGACGGTCTGCAGCATCAGCGCCGGGTCGCGGTGCGCACCGCCGAGCGGTTCCGGTACGATTTCGTCAATCAGTTTCAGCT
>JAKEEJ010000146.1 GCA_022616655.1 Nevskiales bacterium
AAAGCCGCCCGAACTTCAGATCCTGGTTCTGTGAAGCGACGGTCCGTCCCTTGCGGCGCAGGCGCGCTTGCCAGGTCACGCGCAAGCCGGCGCTGCGCCGCGTGTCGGAGCCGAGCCGGACTTCCAGTTCATCACCGGTTTCAAGCTGCACAGCTTCCAGCAGCGGCAGGTAAACCTGTTCCCAGTGCGTGGCCGCCGCCCAGGGCGAGGTGGACAGGACGATGCCGGGAACCAGCTCCGCTTCCCACCACAGGGCAAACCCGTACAGAACGGCGGGGGTCAGGGGACGGGAGTCGGGAGCCGGTTCCGTCCCCCGTCTCCCGTCTCCCGTCTCCCGAATAGACCACTGCACGGTGGCGTGACGCACGCTCGACGGTTGCTCATCGTCGGGCCCCGGTCCGAACACCAGCCGGTCCCACCGGCGCGTTGCGGCAGGGCCAGGCAGGTCCGTGCGCTGCACGGTTCTGACGTACAGGTTGTTGAGGCTGACCGTGCGTGCCGCGGAGAAGTCGAGCTCGGGATCCACGCGGGGCCAAACGTCCAGCGCCTCTTGCAGGCGCGGCGTCACGACCGGCGCCACGTACTGCCGCAGTTCACAGGGAATCATCACCCCGCCGGGTTTGAGGAAACGGCGGGCGTCCACCAGCGTTTCCAGAAGACCCTCTTCCAGCGCGTAATGACCCAGCGTTTCGGAAATCACCACGTCCACCTTGGGTGGTTTGCGCACGGCGGTGGAGTGGGCCTGTGTCCAGCTCAGCCCGGTGAGGCGGTTCTGACGGGCCAACTGTTTCGCCAGTGCCAGCGCGCCGCTGTATTCGTAGAGATGGCACTGCCGGGCGCCGAGCCGGCGGGCAAGAAAAGAGAGAAAGCCGGTACCGGCCCCCAGATCGGCGACGGTAGTGACCCCTGGTTTGATGACACGCCGCAGCGCCTCCCGCAGAGCCCGGTTGCGGACCGGATCCCCCAGCAGTTTGCGGTGCAGCTCGATTTCGCTCATGCCGGGCGGGACTTTCCGGGCAGCGGCACCTTCACCTCGGGCACCGGCTCGGGCTGGAGTGTGACGTGCTGGATGCCGTAATCACGCGCCAGCGCATCCCGGAGTCTCTGCAACACCCGCAGCCAGTCGTCCATGTGGCGCAGCACGACGTGGGCCGACAGGGCGATCTGGTCGGAGTGGACCTGCCAGATGTGCAGATCGTGCACGCCCACCACGCCCGGCGTGCGCGCGATGGCGCGGCCGATGTCCTCGAGTTTGAGATGCGCCGGCACGCCTTCCATCACCACGTTGACGCTGTCCCGCATGAGCCGTACGCCCGAGGTCAGAATCAGACCGCAGATGACCAGCGACAGAATCGGATCAATCGGCGTCCAGCCGGTCAGCACGATCACCGCGCCCGAGGCCAGCGCCGCCACCGAACCCAGGGTGTCGCCCATCACGTGCAGAACGGCGCCGCGGATGTTGAGGTTCTGCGGGCCGTGCGACAGTGTGTACAGAATCACCAGATTGATCACCAGCCCAACCAGCGCCACACCGAAGACCACGTCGCCCTGGATGACGACCGGCGACTGCAGGCGCCGCGCGGCGCCCCAGACGATTCCCGCGATCAGTATCAGCATCAGCAGTGCGTTGGCGAAGGCGGCCAGCGTTTCCGCACGACCGTGGCCCCAGCTGTGCCCGGCGTCGGCCGGTCGGCGCGCGAACCAGGCCGCCAGCACCGCCAGTGCCAGACCGCTGGAATCGGTCAGCATGTGGCCGGCGTCGGACAGCAGGGCCAGCGAGCCTGCCCACCCGCCGGCAATCGCTTCCACGCCGGCAAAGGCCAGTGTCAGTCCCAGCGCCCAGCCCAGCCGGCGGCCCGGCCCGCGGTCATGGGAATGGTGGTCGTGCTCGTACACGGTTCGATGATACTTAAAAACTTTGATGGCACGAGGTCGTGCCACAATTTCCACCCTTCTTACACGATGACGTCATGACGCCACGGCTTCCGCCCCTGCCCGTGCTCGAGGCCCTGCCGGCCCTGCGTCGTGCGCTGGAACGTGAACGGCACGCCGTGCTGTCGGCGCCGCCCGGTTCCGGTAAAACCACGGTGGTGCCGCTGGCGCTGCTGGACGAGCCCTGGCTGTCCGGCAAAAAAATCCTCGTGCTGGAACCGCGCCGGCTGGCCGCGCGCCGGGCGGCCGAGCGCATGGCGTTTCTGCTGGAGGAACGGGTGGGCGAGACGGTGGGGTACCGGATCCGCTTCGAGAAAAAGATTTCCGCCGCAACCCGCATTGAGGTGATCACCGAAGGATTGCTCACGCGCCGTTTGCAGAGCGATCCGGAGCTGCCGGGCGTCGGGTTGGTGATTGTGGATGAATTTCACGAGCGCAGCCTGGACGTGGACCTGGCGCTGGCGCTCACGCTGGAGGCGCGCACCACGGTGACTCCGGAGCTGCGCGTGCTGGTGATGTCCGCCACGCTCGACACGGCCGCGGTGTCGGGATTGCTGGGCGGCGCGCCGGTGATTGAAACCGGCGGCAGCCTGTATCCGGTGACCACGCACTACCGCCCCACGCCGCCGGCAGATCCGCTGGACGCGGCCCTGACCAGGGTCGTGCTGGCGGTGTTGCCGGAGACGCAGGGCGATCTTCTGGCATTTCTGCCCGGCGCGCGCGAAATCCGCGGCGCGCAGCGCCGGCTTCAAGACCGTCTCGCCGGCCGCGTTTCCCTGCATCCGCTGTATGGCGATCTGCCCAGCGGCGAACAGGATGCGGCCCTGCTGCCGGCGCGCGACGGGCGCCGCAAGGTGATTCTGGCCACCAACATCGCGCAGACCAGCCTCACGGTGGAAGGCGTGACCACGGTGGTGGACTCGGGGTACGCCCGTGTGGCGCGGTTTGATCTGGGCGCCGGCGCCAACCGGCTGGACACCGTGCGCATCTCGCGCGCGACGGCCGAGCAGCGCGCCGGCCGTGCCGGCCGGCTCGGACCCGGCGCCTGCTACCGCCTGTGGAACCGCGAGCAGCACGCCCGCCTGCCGGCGCAGGACACGCCGGAAATTCTGTCGGCCGACCTGACACGCCTGGCTCTGGAACTGGCCGCCTGGGGAACGCGGGAGCTTGCCACGCTGGCCCTGATGGACAAACCGCCCGCGCCGGCCTGGTCGTACGCCCAGGAGCTGCTGCGCGAACTCGGCGCGGTGGACGCCGCCGGGCAGATCACGCCGCACGGTCGCCAACTGGCGCGCCTGCCGCTGGCGCCGCGGCTCGGTCACATGTTGCTGCTGGCGCAGAAAGCGGGCCTGACCGAAACGGCGGCGTGGATCGCAGCACTGCTGGATGAGCGTGGTGCAGGTACCGATACAGCGGATATTGGTGTACGGCTGACGCGTTTTCAGAACGAGGCGCCTCGGGCGCATCAAACCGTGGCCCAGTTTCTCGGCCTGTTGGGCGTCACTCCATCTCCCGTCTCCCGACTCCCGTCCCCCGACGATTCGTCCGCAGGACGAATCGTCAGCTGGGCTTTCCCCGAACGCATCGCACGGCGCAGAACGGAGCAACGTTCGCTTTATCTGTGCGAGGACGGCGGCGAGGCGCGCCTGCCGGAAAAGGATTCTCTCAGCGGCAGCGAATGGCTCTCCATTGCGCACTGGGATCCCGTGCCGCCGCGGAAAATCCGCCTCGCCGCACCGTTGTCCGAAGCGCAGGTCCTTCAGGATCACGCCGACCGCCTGCGTACCGAAGTGGAAATCCACTGGGATTCCACTGCACAGGCGGTGGTGGCACAGGAACAGAAACGCCTGGGAGCTCTGGTGCTGCAACAACGACCTCTGCACGGGCCGGCCGTGTCTGAGAAAGTCCGGGTGGCTCTCTTGCAGGGCCTTCAGAGCCTGGGCCTGGAGGCCCTGCCCTGGTCCCCCGCCGCGCGGCAGTGGCAGGCGCGCGTGCTGTCGCTGCGGACCTGGCGCACGGAAGAAACCTGGCCGGACGTGAGCGATCCGATTTTGCTGCGCGCTCTGGAGCAGTGGCTCGGCCCCCATCTTGACGGCATGACCCGTCGCGAGCACCTGGCGCGGCTGCCGTTAATGGACATTCTGAATGGGATGCTCGAGTACCCGCAGCAGTCAAAATTGGCCCGCCTGGCGCCGGCACGGCTCACCGTGCCCAGCGGCTCTCACGTCGAGCTGGAGTACTTCGCAAACGGGAATCCGCCGGCGCTGGCGGTGAAAGTGCAGGAATTATTTGGATGGACCACGACGCCGACGGTCAACGAGGGGCGTACCAGGGTCGTTCTGCATCTGCTCTCGCCGGCGCGCCGTCCGGTGGCGGTGACGCAGGACCTGGCCGGTTTCTGGGCGCGCACGTATCCGGAGGTCCGGAAGGAACTCAAGGGGCGTTACCCCCGGCATCCCTGGCCCGAAAATCCCCTGGATGCGGCACCGACCCGGCACGCCAAACGACGCCGTTAGACGATTATTCTTGACGGCACAAGGTGGCGAAAACGACAATACGCGGCCCTTGGGAATCTGGTGGCAGGTTCTGGCCGGTTGGCGACGGGGACGGGGGAGGGATACTCAAGCGGTCAACGAGGGCAGACTGTAAATCTGCTGGCTTACGCCTTCGAAGGTTCGAATCCTTCTCCCTCCACCAGCATTTTTCAGAAGGGCGGGTGTAGCTCAATGGTAGAGTTCCAGCCTTCCAAGCTGGCCATGTGGGTTCGATTCCCATCACCCGCTCCATAGCCGATGCTTCGCATAGTTTCGAACGGGGCGGCTCGCGCCGCCCCGTCAGTTCAAAGGTAAAAGCAGCAGACATCGCCCACCTAGCTCAGTCGGTAGAGCACACCCTTGGTAAGGGTGAGGTCGCTGGTTCGATTCCAGTGGTGGGCACCACCCAATTGCACGGAATACAAACATGGCCAAAGAAAAATTCGAGCGCAGCAAGCCCCACGTGAATGTCGGGACGATTGGGCACGTGGACCATGGGAAGACCACGACCACGGCGGCGCTGACCA
>JAKEEJ010000147.1 GCA_022616655.1 Nevskiales bacterium
CACCGGCAGTTTCTCGGCGAACGACGAATACAATCTCATCATCAATTTGCCGAACAACACCGAGATCACCTTGACGGCTTATACCCTTGAAGGTGACGAGGTGGTTCCGTACGGCATCTTCACGGTGAACACCGGCAATGCGCAAACGGGCACCCCCACCGCGCCGAACTTCTCGGAGTGCCAGACCAAGGTCATTATTTTCCCAGTGGAAGAACCGGAGCCGGGTGCGGATGCTTTCCTGCACGGCTTGTATTCATTTTTTGCGACCAAGGTGGCGGAGGGTGACGGCACCGTGCTGGACCCCGCTTTGAAAGAGGAACTTGAACAAGCGACGATTGATTATTACAACACGGTGGATCCGCGCGGCCGCCGTAACACGCTGACCAAGTTTAAAGACGCGAATGATTTTGTGGCCGATGGCGATACACCATTGCAGGCGAACTACGGGCCGGAGGACGAGGTTCGTGCGGCGTATGCCAATGCGCTGGATCTGGGGTTTGGTCGCGACATGCACGCCAAGCGCACCCTGGCCGATGACGGTGAGTACGACGTTGCGTTTTATGTGACCAACTACGGAGACATTGACTCCGACGACGAAGGCGACTTCGAACAGGCCGTGGGGCAGGACCCTGACAACGTCATTGCAACGGTCGCGATGGAATGGTCACGCATTGAAGACGGTCCGGCGACGGATTTTGACTACTACGACCCGGATAACGTCACCCCCGATCCCAACGATCCGGCGGCCCCGATCACGTACGCGGATAACGACCGCGTGGTCAAATTCTACGTCTATAACAAACTGGGCAACCCGGTATTTGCGGCGGATTTGGATGGTCGCGGTGCCCGGCCCATTCCGCAGCTGTGCATGGTCTGCCATGGCGGCGCGTATGCCGGCGGCTTTGACACCGGGACGCCTGCCTTCAGCCAGCCCATTGATGTAAAGCTGGGCTCCGTCATGCTGCCCTTCGATATTCACGGCTACGTGTTGACGGGAGCGGTACCGGCCGATTTCAGCAAGACCAACCAGCAACTTGAGTTTCATGAGTTGAACCAGATGGTGGTGGACACGCAGCCGGGCGCGGTGACCGAGGAGGTCATTGACGAAATGTATTCGGCCGCCAATCCCGAGGGACCCGATTCACAGATCGAGGATTTTGTGGTGAATGGCTGGGATGCGAACGCCGCGCATGAAGACATGTATCTGAACGTCATCAAGCCGGCGTGCCGTGTGTGTCACTCGTCGCGTCCCCTGGAGGACAACGGCGGGGGCGATACGCGCGACCTTCGCCTGCACGATGTGCAGCAATTCCTCACCCCGGCCGCGGACGGTGGTATTGCCGCGGCGGCCAGCCTGCGTGTGTGCACGCAACGGGTGATGCCGCACGCCCTGGCGACCTACAACCGTTTCTGGCACAGCTTCAACCCCTTGAGTCCGCTGGAAGGGATCATGTATCAGCCCTCACGCCTGCAGGCCTTCTTTGACGGCGTGGTCGAGCCGGTGGTGGGCGGCGAGCTCGGTTCGGGCTGCGTCACGACGCCCACCCCGGATGACAGCGTGATTGAAGAGCCCGCGACGCTGACGCTGCTGCAATCCGAAATTTTTGACAATTGCTCGGGTTGTCACGACGGCAGCTTTAACAATATCACTCTGAACCTGAGCGACGGACAGACGCGGGGATCAACCCGTAATGTGGCCGCGCAGGAATCCAGCGAGGGACTCGACCGGATCGAACCGGACAGCCCCGCCAACAGCTATCTGTACAAGAAGGTGAGTGACGACGTGTCCTCGGGAGAATGCAACCCCGTGGCGCCGAACACGGAATGCACCACGGCGATGTCGCTGGGTGGCCCCGGCGCTACGGGACTGGATGATGCGAGCCTTGAGGACATTGCGGAATGGATCAACGAGGGGGCGCCGAATAACTGATCCCCGCGTGGAGGGGGGATCGGCCTCGGGATGAAACGGACGCGATAAAGACTTCGTGTTGCGCTATGGCTGCTGGCCCCAGAGTTCCTGGAGCCGCCGGTCGCGGCCGCAGCTCCAGCGGTATCCGTTGTAGCGCAGCGGGTTTTTCTTGTAGTAGTCCTGGTGGTAGTCCTCCGCCGGGTAGAACGGACCGGCGGCCGCGATTTCCGTGTAAATCGGCCCTTTGAAACGTCCGGACTTCTCCAGTTCGGTTTTGCCGGCTTCGGCGAGCCGGCGCTGTTCGGCATCGTGGTAAAAAATCGCGCTGCGGTACTGCGCTCCGCTGTCGCAGAATTGCCGGTCTTTGGCGGTCGGATCGATGTTTCTCCAGAACACCTTCAGCAGTTCCGCATAACTGGTTTTTGCAGGATCGAAACGGATCTCGACCGATTCGGCATGCCCGGTTCTACCGGCGCTGACCGCTTCGTAGTCGGGGGTTTTTACCGAGCCGCCGGTGTAACCGCTGACCACGGACAGCACGCCCGGTGCTTTCTCGAAGTCCGCTTCCATGCACCAGAAACAGCCGCCGGCAAAAGTGGCGAGGCTCGGTTCCGGCCCGGCAGCGCCCGCGGCGCTGAGGTTCAACAGCAGTGCCGCAAGGGTCGCCAACCGATTTTTCCTCATGTTTTCAGGGCGGGCAGGGGCTGGCCGGCCGGGACAAATTCCAGCGCGAGGCCGTTGTTGCAGTAGCGCAGGCCGGTGGGTGCAGGTCCGTCATCAAAGACGTGTCCCTGATGACCGCCGCAGCGCGCGCAGTGGTATTCCTTGCGCGGATAGATCAGTTTGTAATCGGTGCGGGTGATCGTGCGGCCCGGGATGACATCAAAAAAACTGGGCCAGCCGGTGCCGCTGTCGTATTTCATCGCGGACTCGAACAGCGGCAGGAGGCACGCCGCGCAGACAAAGGTGCCGGTGCGCTTTTCCCGGTTCAGCGGGCTGCTGCCGGGACGCTCGGTATCTTCTTCAAACAGCACGGCGTAGCGCTCCGGGGACAGCAGGGTTTTCCATTCCTTGTGGGATTTCTTGAGGGGAACGACCGGGTCTGGCGTGGCGGCCATGGCACTGCCTCCAAAGGCGGCGATCAGGGTGGCGAGGAACTGCCGGCGTTGCATGAGCATTCTTCCAATAGGTGCAGTTTGGAGTGTCATTCTCGGCGATGGTTCTATGTCTCAGCGTTCAGTTTCAATGTCCGGGATTCGATTGAAGGCGATACGCATCGGCGCCGATGCCAGCGCCCGGCTGGCGGCGCCGAACCAGACGGCGTTCTTGCCGAAGCGCCGGTTGAGACGGTCCACGGCCGTGTTGAGCCGCTCACGTGACCGGCCGGATCGGAACAGGTCTTCCGTCTGGCCCTCGGCACGAATCAGGCGGATCAGCGTGACTCCCACCTTCAGCGGTTGCTTGCGGCGCGCCGCGGCCGGGCGGCGGTCCAGCATGGCGTTAAGGGCGTGAGTCAGCTCCAGCGTGTCCTGGGTTTCGGAGAAACGCGCCTCCTCGTCCCAGCGGCCACCGCCGACAAAGCGCTGGTGGGACACCAGGCCGCCCGCGGCATACCCGGCCTTGCGCAGGCGTACGGCGGCTTTTTGCAAAAGACGGTGCAGGACGGCGCGGGCGTCCTCGGGGTTGCGTTGCGCGGGCGGCAGCACGTGCGAGTGGCCGATGCTGCCGGTCTGTTCAGGCGGCAGTACCGGTTCTGCGCCGTGCAACCGGGCGTGAAAGAGATCGCCCCCCACGCTGCCCCAGGCTTTGTGGAGCTGTTCACGGCTCGCGTTGCAGAGCTGTTCCACCGTGTGGATGCCGCTGTGCTTGAGCCGCGTTTCCATGCTGGGACCGATGCCGTACAGATCGCGCAACGCCAGCCGGTACAGAGCCTGCGGCAGGTCGGTATCCCGCAGCAGGGTCAGGCCGTCCGGTTTCTGCATGTCCGAGGCGGTTTTGGCCAGAAACAGATTGGACGCAATCCCGATGGAGCATTTGATGTAGGGCGCCATGTTCGCAACAGCCCGTTTGACCTCCAGCGCCTTGTCGCGGGCCCACTCCTCGGACCGCCAGCGCCCGGGCAGCTCGCACAACACCTCGTCAATGGAGCGCACCTCGAGTACGGGCACCACGGTGTCTATCGTCTGAATCAGACGCCGGTGATAGTGCACGTAGCTTTCGTGGTGCGCCTCCACGAGCACGATCTGCGGGCAAAGCCGCTTCGCTTCACCCACGAGGGTGCCGGTTTTTACGCCGGAGCGTCTGGCTTCGTAGCTGGCAGCGATACAACAACTGGTGTCGGCCATGACCGGAACGACGGCCACCGGACGATCGCGCAGCTCGGGCCGCTCCTGCTGTTCCACCGAGGCGAAGAAGGAATTGAAATCAACGTAGAGACGGGAGAGCGGCACGTCACCACCACGCCGGAGCCAATGCTTTCAGTTTAGTCCCGAAAACGCTTGAGCAGATCGCCGTAGGCGTCAATGCGCCGGTCGCGCAGAAAAGGCCAGGTCTGTCGTACCTGTTCGCTGCGCTTCAGGTCCACGTCGGCGAGCAGCACCTCGGGTTGGTCCGAGGTGGCCTGGGCGAGGAGTTCGCCCTGCGGTCCGGCCACAAAGCTGCTGCCCCAGAACTGCGCCCCACGGGTCTGGCCGCTGGGATCGGGTTCAAATCCGACCCGGTTGGCTACGACCACCGGCAGCCCATTGGCCACGGCGTGGGCACGCTGGCTGACGATCCAGGCCTGGCGTTGGCGCTCCTGTTCATCCTTGCGGTCAGCCGGGTTCCAACCGATGGCCGTGGGATACAGCAGCAGCTCCGCGCCAGCCAGAGCCATCAGGCGCGCCGCTTCGGGATACCACTGGTCCCAGCACACCAGCACGCCGAGTGTGCCCACCGAGGTTTTGATCGGGCTGAATCCCAGATCACCCGGCGTGAAATAAAACTTTTCGTAGTAACCGGGATCGTCCGGGATGTGCATCTTGCGGTACACGCCGGCCAGCGAGCCGTCCCGGTCCAGCACCACGGCGGTGTTGTGGTACAGCCCCGCGGCCCGTTTTTCGAACAGTGAGCCGATCATCACCACGCCCAATTCCATGGCCAGATGGCCGAGAAACTCGGTGGAAGGCCCCGGAATCGGTTCCGCCAGTTTGAACGCGTCCGTGTCCTCGTGCTGGCAGAAATAAAGACCGGTGTGAAGTTCTTGCAGGAGCACCAGACGCGCGCCGCCCGCCCGCGCCGCCCGCACGCCGTCTTCCGTCATCTTCAGATTGTGGTTGCGGTCTGCCGTGCAGGGCTGTTGCACCAGGCCGATGCGCAGAGTTTTCTTCACGGCGTTTGTGGGATCTGCATGGTGACGCAATGGAGGCTGCCATACTGCGCAATGAGCGCCCGGCAATCAATCCCGACGATCTCCCGCTTCGGAAAAACGGCCCGCAGCCGTTCCAGCGCCACGCCGTCCATCGGATCGCCATACGTCGGCACCAGTACCGCGTCGTTCACAATCAGAAAGTTGGCATAACCCGCTGGCAGTTGGTGGCCGCCGACGTCATGGATGGCGCCGGGCAGGGGCAGGGGGATCAGCCGGTACGGCGTGCCGTCGAGACGGCGAAAGGCTTTCAGTTCCGCCTCCATAGCGTGCAGTTCCCGGTACTGAGCATCGTCCCGGTTCTCACACGCCTGGTAGGCGATGGTCTGTGGGTCACAGAAACGGGCCAGGGTGTCAATATGGCCGTCGGTGTCGTCTCCCGCCAGACCGCCGTGTCGGAGCCAGAGCACGCGCTGTACGCCGAACCAGTCTTTCAACTTCTCCTCAATCTGGGACCGATCGAACTGCGGGTTGCGGGTGGGGGTCAGCAGGCAGCGCTCGGTGGTCAGCAGCGTGCCGGCTCCGTCCGATTCGATGCCGCCACCCTCCAGTACGAAGTCCACGGTTTCCACCGGCGCGCTCCAGACCCCCCCTTCAGCCAGCCGGCGGGTGATCCGGTTGTCGTGGCCGGCGGCGTACTTGCCGCCCCAGCCGTTGAACGTAAAGTCGAGGTGTACGGGAGCGCCGTTGCGTAACACAGTGATCGGTCCGTGGTCACGGGCCCAGACGTCGTCGCTGGGGACCGGGAAAATCCTGAACCGGTCTGGACGCACGCCGGCTTTGAGCAGGCGCTGCTGCAGGGTCTCGAGTCCCGATTCGCAGCTGATCCACACCGGCTCGAAGCGGGTGACGGTTCTGGCGATCTCGATGAAGTTGTTCTCGACCGCGGGGTAGGTTTCAGAGAAATCGCCGTCTTTGCGCGGCCAGGTCAGCAGGACAGCCGCTTGCGGCGCCCATTCGGCGGGCAACACGGTACGACGCATGGAAAGGTTTGCCGTTGATCAGCGGCCCTAACGCGGCAGGGCCAGCGGCGGCATCTTTATCGCACGAGGGGGTGATGGAAACCTTTTGGGAGGGGGGGAAGCTTCGACTTCGGGTACCGGCTCAGGCTCGGCCGGCGTGATCGCCGGTTCTTCTGCCGGGGGTGCTACAAGCTCCGGCAGGGCCACCGGAGCGGGCGCGGGCCTCGGCGCGCCGGGGACCACGCTGTCCACGACACGGTCATGTTCAAAGAACACGATAAAATCTTCATAATCCCAGCGGGTGATGGGCGGGTGCTCGGGAGTCTCACCGCCCACGGCAGGGTATCTGGTACGCGGCTCGCCATATTGCTTTTCCACGTCCCCCATTAAGGTGCCGCGCTGGGGGAGTTTGAGCCCTGGGCCCAGTTTGCTTTCAGACGGGGTCAGCACGTTCGCCGCCAGACCCACGGCTATGGACAGCCCCAGTGCGATGATCAATAAACCTTTTTGCATAAACCGGTCAGTCTGAACATCTGAGGCGGACTATAACACCGGACGGTAGTGCCAGTCTCTTCCCCGGCGCTGGCCGCGATTGTGAGAAACTGGGCCGCCCGACGCCCATGCAGTCCGGCACGGAGTGACCCTCGCATGCTCTGGATCAAGGCGTTCCACATTATCTTCATGGTGACCTGGTTTGCCGGGTTGTTCTACCTGCCGCGCCTGTTCGTTTACCACTGCGAAGCGCACGATGTGCTCAGCAATGCCCGTTTCTGCGCCATGGAACGGCGCTTGCTGCGTCTGATGACCTTCGGGGCGACGTTCACCGTTGCGCTCGGCCTTTTGCTGTGGAGTCAGGGGGGCTGGGGGCCGCCGACCCCGCTCTGGCTGCATCTGAAATTTGCACTGACGCTGGGGTTGCTGGTGTACCACGGCTGGCTGTGGCTGCTGTATCGCAGTTTTGCCCGCTACCACAACCGCCACAGTCCGCGCTTTTACCGGGTTATCAACGAACTGCCGGCGCTGTTTCTGATGGGGCTGGTGCTGTTGGTGGTGCTGAAGCCATTTTAGGGCCTGTTAACAATTATTCGGTCACTGCGACGGCGGCCGGTTTCGTGCAGGGCTAGGAACGAGCTCCGCCGCCTAGTGATTCTAGGCCAGGGGCG
>JAKEEJ010000148.1 GCA_022616655.1 Nevskiales bacterium
CGGAAGCCGCCGTCGCGGACCAGAAGATTGCTGCCCAGCCCCAGCCACAGAATCGGTTCGTCCGGCGACAGGGATTTGATGAAGGCGGTCAGGTCGTCGCGGTCCGCCGGTTCAAAATAACGATCGGCCGGACCGCCGACTCTCCAGGACGTGTGCGACGCCAGCGGCTCGTCGTGCCGCAGAAGCCCCCGGATTTTCTTTTCCGTCCCCCGACTCCCGACTTCCGTCTCCCGTCTTTTGAGTGCCATCACGTCCTGCCTCCCGCGCGTTTTCTCAGCAGGTCGGGCAGCGTGCCGATGTCACCCGCGCCGAGAGTCAGCAGCAGATCGCCGGACTGGAGCACGCCGGGCAGCACCGCCGGCAGTTCCGCCACGCGTTTCACGAACACCGGAGAAACCTGGCCGCGTTCACGGATGCCGCGCGCCAGTGCACGACCGTCGGCACCGGCGATCGGTGCCTCGCCGGCCGCGTACACTTCGGTCAACAGCAACCCGTCGGCGGTGGACAGCACCGCGCAGAAATCGTCGAACAGATCGCGCGTGCGGGTATAGCGGTGCGGCTGGAACGCCACCACCAGGCGCCGCCCCGGCCAGGCGCTGCGCAGCGCCTCGAAGGTGGCGGCGATTTCGCGCGGATGGTGGCCGTAGTCGTCCACCACCCGCACCTTTTTTCCGGCCACGGAAATTTCGCCATACGATTCGCAACGCCGGCCGACACCTGCAAAGCGCAGGAAAGCCTTGCGAATGGCGTCGAATTCCACGCCGAGTTCGCGGGCAATCGCCACCGCCGCCAGCGCGTTCTGGACGTTGTGCCGTCCCGGCAGATTGAGACGCAGCGGCACGCGCTCGCCTTCGGCTGTCACGACGGTGAAATTGCTGCCGGTACCGGCGGCTCGCAGGTTTTCGGCCCGCACATCGGCCAGGCCCGGCGCTGCGTCCAGGCCGTAGGTCCGCACGGGACGACCGACCTCCGGCAACAACCCGCGCACAACGGGATCATCGGTGCACAACACGGCCAGACCGTAGAACGGCAGGCGATGCAGAAATTCCAGAAACGCGGCCCGCAGGCGGGCAAAATCGCCGCCGTACGCCTCCAGGTGATCCGCGTCGACGTTGGTCACCACCGCCATCATCGGCGCGAGCTGCAAAAAAGACGCATCGCTCTCGTCCGCTTCCGCAACCAGATAATCCCCGCGGCCAAGCTTGGCGTTGGCACCGGACCCCTTGACCCGACCGCCCACGACAAACGTGGGGTCCAGTCCGCCCTGCGCCAACACCGCCGCCACCAGGCTGGTCGTGGTGGTCTTGCCATGGGTTCCCGCGATGGCGATGCCGTAGCGGAAACGCATCAGTTCCGCCAGCATCTCGGCGCGCCGCACCACCGGGATGCGCTGCCGGCGCGCGGCCTCGATTTCGGGGTTGTCGTCTCCACGCACCGCCGACGACACGACCAGCACGTCGGCACCCGTCACGTGCGCCGCGGCATGGCCGCGGTTCACTTTCGCACCCCGTCTTGCCAGACGTTCGGTCGCGGCGCCGGTTTTCAGATCCGAACCGGTGACGGTGTAGCCCAGGTTTAACAACACTTCGGCGATGCCGGCCATGCCGGAACCGCCAATTCCGACAAAGTGCACGCGCCGTACGCGCCGCATCGGCGCGTACGCGAGCGAACGCGGTGCGGAACGCCGCACGACCCGGGGCCTAACCACCGGCGGCCTCCAGCACGGCGTCGGAAATTTTCTGCTCCGTCCCAATCCAGGCCGCGCGCCGCGCGGCTTGCGCCATGGTGCGCAGACGATCTGGCCGGCCCAGCAATTCGCGCAGGGTACGGGCCAGAGCCGCGGCCGTGAGCTCGGATTCAGGAAGACACACGGCGGCACCGGCCCGCACCAGATAATCGGCGTTGCGCGTCTGGTGATCGTCCACTGCTGCGGGAAACGGCACCAGCAGTGAGGCACAACCGGCCGCGGCCAGCTCCGCCACCGTGGAGGCACCGGCGCGGCCGATCACCAGATCGGCCCAGGCGTAGGCGGCTGCCATGTCCTGAATAAAGTCTTCGACCGAGGCCGGCACGCCGGCCCGCGCGTAGTGCTGTCGGGCCACGTCCAGTGTGCGTCCGGCCTGATGCCGGATCTCGGGCCGCCCGGCCGCTGGCAATAACGCCAGGGCTTCCGGCACACGCTGATTGAATACCCGCGCCCCCTGACTGCCGCCCATGACCAGTACCCGAGCCGGGCCGGCCCTGCCGGCGAGACGCGTGTCCGGCGCCGGGATTGCCCGGATCGCCGCACGCACCGGGTTTCCGACCGTAATCGCCCCCCGGAAAGTACCGGGAAACGCCTCGAGCACGCGCTGCGCAACACGGGCCAGAATGCGATTGGTAAACCCGGCCACGGCGTTCTGTTCGTGGATCAACAGGGGACACCGCAGCAGCCAGGCGGCAATACCGCCCGGGCCGGACGCGAATCCACCCATGCCCAGCACGACCGTCGGGCGCTGCCGGCGCAGCACCCGGATCGCCTCCAGCACCGCGCGCAGCAGGTGCCACGGTGCCGCCAGCCAGGGCAAAAGACCCTTGCCTCGCAGGCCGGCCACGCGCACCGCCTCCAGCGCAAAATCGTGGCCGGGAACCACCCGCGATTCAAAGGAGTTGGGGGTGCCCATCCACACCACCTCATGACCCCGCTCGCGCAAGACCTGCGCCACCGCGAGCGCCGGATAGACGTGTCCCCCCGTTCCGCCGGCCATGATCATCACTTTCACGCCCACCGGATCCCGCCGGCCGGCGCCCCGGCACGCTCGAGACGGTTCTCGTGGTCCACGCGCAGGATCAGCGCCAGCATCAGACACACCGTAACCAGACTGGATCCGCCGTAACTGATGAGGGGCAGTGTCAGTCCTTTGGTGGGCAACAAGCCCATGACTACCGCCATGTTGATCAGGGCCTGCAAGCCCAACCAGGCCCCCAGGGTGTAGCACAGATAGGCGCGGAATAGCCGCTGCAGGCGTTCGGCGGCATACCCCACTTTAAAAGTGCGCCACACCACGATGCCGAACAACACCAGCAACGCGACAATGCCGAACAGGCCGAACTCTTCGGACCAGATGGCGAAGATAAAATCGGTGTGGGTCTCGGGCAAGTAGAGAAGCTTCTGTACGCTGTTGCCCAGACCGACACCGGTCCATTCGCCGCGACCGATGGCGATCAGCGACTGTGTCAGCTGCCAGCCGCCGTTTTCGATGTCCGCCCAGGGATCGGTGAAACTCAGCAGGCGGCGCAGGCGGTAGGCCGCGCTGACGACGAGCAGTGCGAATACCCCCAGTGCTCCGACCAGCAGAACCCCCAGATGCAGCACGGATGTGCCGGCCAGGAATAACAGCAGAAACGTTACGGCGAGCAACAGCGCGGCCGCGCCAAAGTCGGGCTCCAGCAGCAGCAACACCGAGGCCAGAGCCACCGGCAGCAGGGGTTTGAGCAGACCCCGGAAACTGTTCTGCAACTCGGCCTGACGCCGTACCACGTAGCCCACCAGGTAGATCACCAGCGCGAGGCGCGCCGGCTCAGAGGCCTGCAGACGGAACAGTCCCAGGTCCAGCCAGCGGCGCGCATTGTTGACCTTCAGGCCGATACCCGGAATCAGTACCAGCATCAGTAAAAAAAAGGCAAAGGCCAGCAGCCAGAATCCGCTCGTCTCCCAGCTCTTCATCGGCACGGCGAAAACCAGCGCAGCGAGCATCAGTCCCAGCCCGGCAAAACTGAACTGTTTGTAGAAGTAATACAGCGGCACGCCGGTGGATTTTTCCGCCACTGCGACCGAAGCCGAGGCCACCATGACCAGGCCGCAGGCCAGCAGCGCCAGGGCTACACCGAGCAAAACACCGTCGAGTCCGTGGCGTACCTGCCACGGGAACATTCCCGACTTCAGTGGCAGGGCGGTCATGGCGCCAGCTCCCGTACCAGCGCGCAGAACCGCTCGCCCCGTTCTTCGTAATTCCGGAACTGATCGAGACTCGCGCAGGCCGGCGACAACAGCACGCGGTCGCCGGGGTGCGCCACCCGGTGCGCGCGCCGCACCGAAGCGGCC
>JAKEEJ010000149.1 GCA_022616655.1 Nevskiales bacterium
CACAGAGAGTTCACCGAGAACCCCATGGCCTATTCGTTCACCGAAAAAAAGCGCATCCGCAAGAATTTCCGCAAGCAGGTTGAAACGCTGGAGGTGCCCTACCTGCTGGCCACGCAGATTGATTCCTACCGGCAGTTTCTGCAGGCCGGCGTCACGCCGGCCAAGCGTTCGGTCGCCGGACTGCATGCGGCATTCCGCTCGGTGTTTCCGATGGTGAGCTATTCCGGCAACGCCGCGCTCGAGTACGACAGCTACCGGCTGGACGAACCGGCGTTCGACGAGAAGGAGTGCCGGGTGCGCGGCATGACGTACTCCGCGCCGGTCAAGGTCAAGACCCGTCTGGTGATTTACGACCGTGAGTCCAAGGAAAAGAAAGTCAAGGAAATCCGTGAACAGGAGGTCTATCTGGGCGAGATGCCGCTCATGACCGATCACGGCACCTTCATTATCAACGGGACCGAGCGCGTGGTGGTGAGCCAGCTGCACCGGTCGCCGGGCGTGTTCTTTGATCACGACAAGGGCAAGACCCACTCCAGCGGCAAGCTGCTGTACTCGGCGCGGATCATTCCGTACCGCGGGTCCTGGCTCGACTTCGAGTTCGACCCGAAAGACAATCTGTTCGTGCGCATTGACCGGCGCCGCAAACTGCCGGCGACGGTTCTGCTGCGCGCGCTCGGCTACAGCAGCGAGGAAATGCTCGGGCTGTTTCACGAGCAGAACCTCTATCAGCTGAAAGAGGACGGCGCCGACCTCAAACTGGTCGCGGACCGCCTGAAGGGCGAAACGGCGCAGTTCGACATCGTCCACCGCGGCAAGGTGCTGGTGGAAGCCGGCAAACGCATCACCGCCCGTCACACCAAACTGATCGCGGAATCGGGCCTGAAGAGCCTGCACGTGCCCGATACGTACGTCATGGGAAAAATCCTGGCGTGCGACGTCGTGCACCCGGACACGGGCGAGATCCTCGCACCGGCCAACAGCGAAATGACCGAGGCCTTGCTGGCCACGCTCCGCAAATCCGCCATCAAGGAACTGCGGGTGCTCTACATCAACGACCTCGACAACGGCCCCTACATCTCCACCACGCTCGGCATTGACCCCACGCGTACGCGCCTGGAGGCGCTGGTGGAAATCTACCGCATGATGCGCCCCGGCGAACCGCCCACCAAGGACGCGGCCGAGACGCTGTTTAACGGCCTGTTTTTCAGCCCTGAAAAATACGACCTGTCCGCCGTCGGCCGCATGAAATTCAACCGCCGCCTGCGCAAGGAGTCCGTGACCGGCGCCAGTGTTCTTTACGACGGCCGGTATTTTACCTCGCTGATAACGGGCACCACCAAAACCTCGCGCAAATCCGCCGGCGACGCGGCCGATGTCTTTTTCAAGAACCTGCACGCGCAGCTGGGAGAGGCCTCCGATATTGTCGACGTGGTACGCCAGATCATCGCCATCCGCAACGGCGAAGACGTGACCGACGACATTGACCACCTCGGCAACCGGCGGGTGCGTTCGGTCGGCGAGATGACCGAAAACGTGTTCCGGACGGGCCTGGTGCGCGTGGAACGCGCCGTGCGCGAACGACTGGCGCTGGCCGAGGCCGAGAACCTGTTCCCACAAGACCTCATCAACGCCAAGCCGGTGAGCGCCGCCGTCAAGGAATTTTTTGGATCCAGCCAGCTGTCGCAATTCATGGACCAGAACAACCCGCTGTCGGAAGTCACCCACAAGCGCCGCGTGTCGGCGCTGGGACCGGGCGGACTGACGCGCGAACGCGCGGGCTTCGAAGTGCGCGACGTGCACCCCACGCACTATGGCCGCGTGTGTCCGATCGAGACGCCGGAAGGTCCGAACATCGGCCTGATCAACTCGCTGGCCTGCTATGCACGCACCAACGACTACGGTTTCCTCGAGACGCCCTACCGCAAGGTCACGGACGGAAAGGTCACCGACGACATCGAATACCTGTCCGCGATTGAAGAGGGTCGCTACGTGATCGCGCAGGCCAACTCGGAACTGGATGCCCGTGGCCGCCTCCGGCAGGAACTGGTGTCGTGCCGCTTCCAGAACGAATTCACCCTGATGACGCCGGACCGCGTGCAGTACATGGACGTGTCGCCGCGCCAGATCGTATCGGTGGCCGCGGCGCTGGTGCCGTTCCTGGAACACGACGACGCCAACCGTGCGCTGATGGGCGCCAACATGCAGCGACAATCCGTACCCACGCTGCGCAACGAGAAACCGCTGGTGGGCACCGGCATGGAGCGCCGCGTGGCCATTGATTCCGGCGTGGCCATCACGGCGCGCCGGGGCGGCGTGGTGGACAAGGTGGACGCTTCGCGCATCGTGGTGCGCGTCAACGACGAGGAGACCGTCGCCGGCGAACCGGGCGTGGACATCTACACCCTCATCAAATACATCCGTTCCAACCAGAACACCTGCATCAACCAGAAACCGCTGGTGAATCCCGGCGACGCGGTCGCCCGCGGGGACGTGCTGGCAGACGGCCCGTCCACCGACCTCGGGGAACTGGCGCTGGGCCAGAACATGCTGGTCGCCTTCATGCCCTGGAACGGGTACAACTTCGAGGACTCCATTCTCATCTCGGAACGCGTGGTCGAGGAGGACCGCTTCACGACCATCCACATCGAGGAACTGACCTGCGTCGCGCGCGAAACCAAGCTGGGGCCGGAGGAAATCTCCGCCGACATCCCGAACGTCAACGAGGCGGCGCTGCGCAAACTCGACGAATCCGGCATCGTGTACATCGGCGCCGAAGTCAAACAGGGCGACATCCTGGTCGGCAAGGTCACGCCCAAGGGCGAAACCCAGCTGACGCCGGAGGAGAAACTGCTGCGGGCGATCTTCGGCGAGAAGGCAAGCGATGTAAAAGACACGGGTCTGCGCGTACCGCCGGGCATGGACGGCACGGTCATTGACGTACGCGTGTTCACCCGCGAAGGCGTCACGAAAGACGCGCGCGCCCTGCAGATCGAAGAAGCGGAACTGGCCACCGTCAAGAAAGATCTCAACGACCAGTTGCGCATCTTCGAAGACGACATCTTCGAGCGCGTGCGCAAAACCCTGCTGCACAAGGTGGCCGGCGGCGGCCCGCAGAAGCTCAAGAAAGGCGACCGCATCAGCGCCGCCTACCTGGACGAACTGCCGCGCGAGAAGTGGTCCGAGATCCGGCTCAAGGACGAGGACGCGCAAGCCGCCCTGGAAACGGCGTCCAAACAGCTCAAACAGCAACGCGCCGAGTTTGACCGCCGCTACGAGGTCAAGAAGCGCAAGATCACCGCCGGGGACGAACTGGCCCCGGGCGTGTTGAAAATGGTCAAGGTGTACCTGGCGGTCAAGCGGCGCGTGCAGCCCGGCGACAAGATGGCCGGCCGGCACGGCAACAAGGGCGTGATCTCCATGATCGTGCCGGTGGAAGACATGCCGCACATGGACGACGGCACGCCCGTGGACGTGGTTTTGAATCCGCTGGGCGTGCCCTCGCGCATGAACATCGGCCAGCTGCTGGAAGTGCATCTGGGCTGGGCCTGCAAGGGCATCGGCAAGAAGATTGACGAGATGCTGCAACAACAGCGTGCCGTCGCCGAGCTGCGCAAATTCCTCGACAAGGCCTATTCCGCCGGCAGGAGCGCCATCAAGGAGAAACTTGACAACTTGTCGGATGCCGAGGTGCTCAATCTGGCGAAAAATCTCACCAACGGCCTGCCGGTATCCACGCCGGTGTTCGACGGGGCCAGCGAGGAGGAGATCAGGCACCTGCTCAAACTCGCCGGTCTGCCGGAATCCGGCCAGGCGATGTTGATTGACGGCCGCACCGGGGAGCCGTTCGCACGCCCGATCACGGTCGGTTATCTGTACATGCTGAAGCTGAATCATCTGGTGGACGACAAGATGCACGCCCGCTCCACCGGTCCCTACTCCCTGGTCACCCAGCAGCCGCTGGGCGGCAAGGCGCAGTTCGGCGGCCAGCGCTTCGGCGAGATGGAAGTGTGGGCGCTGGAAGCCTACGGC
>JAKEEJ010000150.1 GCA_022616655.1 Nevskiales bacterium
CCAGCTTTTCCCGGCCGCGCCCCGATCTGCAGTACTTCTATGTGAACGGCCGCGCCGTACGTGACAAGGTGCTGGCCTATGCTCTGCGGCGCGCCTATGCCGACGCGCTGCACCATCGCCATTATCCCGCCTATCTGCTGTATCTGGAACTCGATCCGTCCGGCGTGGATGTAAATGTCCATCCGGCCAAAAGCGAAGTGCGCTTCCGCGAAGCCGCCAAAGTGCACGATTTCCTGTTTGGAATCGCGCACCAGACGCTTCGCAGGGTGCGACCGGATCCTGGCCGGCATCATCAGGTGCGTCTGGACGTTGCGGAACCTGCGATGCAGCAGGCGACACTGCGTTACAACGCCATGTCCGCAGTGCCGGATACACGATTTTCGGGACCCGTGACGGCGGCAGTGTCCGACCTGCCGCAGGCAGGTGGCCTCTCTCCGGCTTACACCGTAGCGCCCGTTATTGACGGCGAAGTCGACACTCCTCTGGGATTCGCCGTAGCCCAGATTCACGACATCTACCTTCTGGCACAGAATCGCGAGGGGCTGGTGCTGGTGGACATGCATGCCGCCCATGAACGGGTGCTCTACCAGCAGTTCAAACAGTCGTTCGTACAGGGCGGGATCGCTTCACAAGCTTTGCTGGTACCGGTATCGGTAAACGTGGCGGAAGACGAAGCCGACGAGGCCGAAACCGGACGGACCCGTCTGCAGCGTTTCGGATTTGAACTGGACCGTCGCGGTCCCACGACGCTCATGGTGCGGGCCGTCCCCGCGTTGCTGACGCACACCGACGTGGCCGCGCTGGTCACCGCCCTCTTGCGCGAAGCGGCGGACGAAGAGAGCCACCGGCACTTTTCGGAAGTGCGTGACGTGCAGGAGCGTACGCTGGCCAACATGGCCTGTCGTGCCGCGGTCCGCGCCGGCCGGCGACTGACGATTCCGGAAATAAATGCGCTGTTGCGCGACATGGAACACATCGAACTGTCCGGTCAGTGCAACCATGGCCGGCCGACCTGGGTGCAACTCAGGCGGGCCGAACTGGACCGGATGTTTCTGCGCGGCCGATGAACGAGAGACGCAGGCAAGACCCCGGTTCTGCACGTTATCTCCCGGTCGCCCTGCTCATGGGGCCCACGGCCTCGGGGAAAAGCAGTCTGGTCCTGGCCCTGGCTGAGCACCTGCCACTGGAAATCATCAGCGTGGACTCGGCGCAGATCTACCGGGGCATGGACATCGGCACCGCCAAACCTTCACCGGCTGTCCGCAAACGCATCCCGCACCATCTGATTGACATTCTTGATCCCCGCATTCCCTATTCGGTGGCACAGTTCCGCAGGGATGCCCTGCGGCACATTGACGCTGTCCGCGCACGTCAGCGGATTCCGCTGCTGGTGGGGGGCAGCATGCTGTATTTCCGGGCCCTGCAGAAAGGGCTTCGCGAACTGCCGCCGGCCGATGTCGGAGTACGGACGCGGCTGCAGGCCGAAGCAGAGCATTCCGGTTGGCCGGCCCTGCATGCCCGGCTGGCCGTTCTCGATCCCGCACGTGCCGCACAGCTGCATCCCAACGACGCGCAGCGCATTCAGCGGGCCCTGGAAATCATCGAATTGACCGGTCGGCGCTCCGATGAACAACATCCGATATCGGAAAATGCGGGCGGCCTGAGCGGACCGGTGATCAAACTGGGGCTGATGCCGGCCGACCGCGGCATCCTGCATGAACAGATTCGCCGCCGCTTCCTGGAGATGATGGAACAGGGATTCCTGGGCGAGGTGGCCAATCTGCGCAAACGGAATGACCTGCATTCCGATCTGCCCTCCATGCGCGCGGTCGGATACCGGCAACTGTGGCAGCATCTCGACGGTGCCTGTGATCTGGACACCGCGATTGCGCGTGGCATCGCGGCCACGCGCCAGCTGGCCAAGCGACAACTGACCTGGTTGCGCGCCGAAGACGGCCTCAGGGCATTCGATCCCTACCGGCCGGATTTGCCGGATCGGATCCGCGAAAGTATTGACGGCTTTGATGGTCATCGCGTGATAGAATCCGCGCCCCGATAAATTGCATGATCGGGGCGACCCCAAGCCATCTATGGTACTCACCCAGAATAAAAGGAAATAAAACCATGTCCAAAGGCCTGACATTACAAGAGCCGTTTTTGAACGTCCTGCGCAAAGAGCGCATCCCGGTTTCGATTTACCTTGTCAACGGCATCAAGCTGCAGGGTCAAATTGAATCGTTCGATCAGTTTGTGGTACTGCTTCGGAATACGGTAAGCCAGATGGTTTACAAGCACGCCATCTCGACCGTGGTGCCGGCGCGCGCCGTACGGCTGCATGAAATCGAGGATGAACCCGGGGATCAGGGCAGTTCCGCGCCGCCAAGCCCGTGATCATTGGCGGTGCTCTAGAGCCTGTTATGGCGGATGCCTGAATTGCCATCTGCAGGACCCCCGGTCGTACTGGTACATCTTCAATTTCCGGACAGCGATGGTCCCGCGGACCGGCAGGAATTCATAGAGCTGGCCCGCTCTACCGGCGCCGGTATCAGGGCAATGATCGGCGGTCGCCGCCAGCGGCCCGATGCCAGCCTGTTCATCGGCAGCGGCAAAGCGGACGAAGTGGGCAACGCCGTTCGTGCGGAAAGAGCCAAACTGGTGATGTTCAATCACGAACTGTCGCCCAGCCAGGAACGCAATCTGGAAGAGCGCCTGCAATGCCGCGTTCTCGGTCGTACCGGTCTGATCCTCGATATCTTTGCCCGGCGGGCCCGTACGCATGAAGGAAAATTGCAGGTTGAGCTGGCGCAGTTGCAGCATCTGTCCACGCGTCTGGTGCGCGGCTGGTTGCACCTGGAACGGCAGCGCGGGGGCATCGGCCTGCGCGGTCCCGGCGAAACCCAGCTGGAAGTTGACCGCCGTCTGATCCGTAAACGCATCGCCACGTTGCAAAAACGCCTTGAGCGTGTGCGTCGCCGCCGCGCCCAGAATCGCCGGGCCCGGGTCCGGAGCGAGCGGGCCACGATTTCGCTGGTGGGTTATACCAATGCGGGAAAGTCCACACTGTTCAATGCGCTGACCGGCGCTCACGTTCCCGCTTCGTCTAAACTGTTTGCCACGCTGGATCCCACCCTGCGGCGTCTGGCCCTGCCGGGCAGTCGGTCCGCCGTCATTGCCGACACCGTCGGGTTTATCCGAAATCTGCCGCACGATCTGGTGGCCGCATTCCGGGCCACGCTGGAAGAATCCCGCGAAGCGGATCTGCTGCTGCACGTGGTCGATGCCGCCGATCCGGAGCGCACCGCGCGGATTGAGCAGGTCCATGCGGTACTGGCCGGAATTGATGCACTTCAGATCCCGCGTCTGGAAGTTTTTAACAAGATTGATCTGCGTGCGGGGGAACAGCCGCGCCTGGAGCGGGACGCGACGGGTCTGCCGGCGCGGGTATGGGGATCGGCGCAGACCGGCCTCGGACTGGATGTGTTGCGGAATGCCATCGCCGAGTGCATGGGTCCCCCCTCCGAAGAATATGAATTGCAACTGCCGCCGGCTGCCGGCCGGCTGCGTGCCCGGTTGTTTGCCCAGGGTGCGGTTTGCCGGGAATCCATTGAGGCTTCGGGCATTGCCCGTGTACGGGTCCGGATGCCGCACCGGCAGTTGCGGCAACTCTTGCACGAAGCAGGTCTGACAGAGTCCGCAACGGTTGCGACATTGGAGCCCCCCCCCTAAACTGCCGCGGTCATTCATACAACGCACAGAACACGGAGAACTCGCACATGGCATGGAATGAGCCGGGGGGCAATCGTGACCCCTGGAGTCCGGGCGGTCGCCGGTCCGGCGGAAATCCGCCCGATTGGGATGAGATGCTGCAGCGTCTCAAGGCGCGCTTCAAAGGCAAAGGCCCGGGGCAGGGTGGATGGTCGGCCGGCAGTGCAAGCCTGGTGTTCGCAGCACTGGTGCTGCTGTGGTTCGTTCTATGCTTCTACACCGTGGACGCACAGGAGCGGGCTGTCGTGTTGCGTTTTGGAGAATACGTCCGCGCCAACAATCCGGGCTGGGGCTGGAGAGCCTGGCCCATCGAAGAAGTCATCAAGGTCAATGTAACCCAGGTGCGCCAGGTTACCGAACGATCCGACATGTTGACCCAGGACGAAAACATCGTGGACGTGGAACTGAAAGTGCAATACCGCGTCAATTCGGTCGAGAAATACCTGTTCAGCCAGGCCGACCCGGACACGACGCTGCGCCAGGTCACCAAAAGTGCGGTCCGGGAGGTGGTCGGGGGCAACAAAATGGACTTCATTCTGACCGAGGGCCGGCAGGAAGTCGCGAGTCGTACCAAACTGATTCTGCAGGAACGCCTCGATGCGTACAGTGCCGGCCTCGTGGTGGCGGAAGTCAATCTGCAGAACGTCCAGGCGCCGGAGCCGGTACAGGGAGCGTTTGCCGACGCCATCAAGGCACGTGAAGATCAGGAACGCCTGAAAAACGAAGCCGAAGCCTATGCCAACGACCGCCTGCCGAGGGCACGCGGTGCTGCCGCCCGTGAACTGGCCGAGGCGACGGCCTACCGTGACCGTCGGGTCGCGGAAGCCGAGGGTGAATCGGCGCGGTTTCTCAAGCTGTTGACCGAGTATCGCAAGTCACCGCGCGTGACCCGGGATCGCCTGTATCTGGAAACGATGCAGGATGTCATGAAAAGTGCCACCAAGATCATCCTGGACGTGAATAAAAATGGGCCGCTGATTTACCTGCCCCTGGATCAACTCAACAGGGCGGGACTCTCCCCGCAGACCTCTCCGGGAAGCGCGGTGCCAGCCGAGGCCGGCAGGGCTCCTGACACCTCTTTATCTGGCGGCGAACTGCGATCCCGTGATCGGGGGAACCGCTGATGGCTTCCCGTCAATTTCTGGTTTTTGCACTGGGGGCCGCGGTGCTGTTGCTGGTCAGCAACGGCCTCTTTACCGTGGATCAGCGCGAGCGGGCACTGCTTCGCCAACTGGGTGAAATCCGTGGAACCGATTATTCATCCGGCCTGCACTTCAAATGGCCGTTTCTGCAGACCGTGCTCAAGTTCGACGGCCGGGTGCTGACGCTCGACAACCAGACGGAAAATTTCCTGACGCTCGAAAAAAAGAACGTCAAGGTCGATTTCTTCGTCAAGTGGCGCATTGCCAACACCGCCGCCTATTACCGGGCCACCGGCGGTGACGAGTCGGTGGCCCAGGACCGCCTGGCGGCCAGTATCAACCGGAGTCTGCGGGATGAGTTTGCAAGCCGCACCATTCAGCAGGCTTTGACGGCGCGCGCGGAATTCACCCGTGCACTGGATCAGACGGCGACCGAAATCGCCGAAAGTCTCGGCATCGAAATCGTGGACGTGCGAATCAAGCGCATTGATTTTCCGGACGACGTCCGCGACAAGGTCTACGAGCGCATGCGGGCCGAACGTACGCGCGTGGCTTCGGAGCTGCGCGCCAAGGGAGCCGAAGAAGCCGAAAAGATCCGCGCCCGGGCCGATCAGGTCGCACAGACCACGCTGGCGGATGCTTACAACAGTGCCGAGCGGACGCGGGGCGACGGGGACGCCAAAGCCGCCGACATTTACGCCCGTGCGTACGGACGCGATCCGGAGTTTTATCGTTTTTACCGGTCGCTTGAAGCGTACCGTGAAACCATGCGGGACAAACAGGACGTGATGGTACTGGAGCCCGACAGCGAGTTTTTCCGGTATTTCAAAGGCAGCGGCGCCCCCTGACGTTCCGGCGATGGACATGGCATGGCAGGACCTGGCGCGGGCGTTTGCATTGATGCTCGTCCTGGAAGGGCTGTGGCCGTTTCTGTCGCCGCCGCGGTGGCGTACCGTGATCCAGCGCGTGTCCCTGCTGGAGGATCGTGCCCTGCGCACCTTCGGTCTGGTCTGCATGGTGGGCGGGCTGCTGGTGTTGCAGCTGGTCTGACCGGACATGTCCGATCTTGCGTGGTTGCCGGAGGGCATGGAAGAGTGGGGGCCGCCCAACGCCTGGCGCCTGGAAGCGCTGCGGCGCGACCTGCTCGATGACTACCGTGCAAAAGGATATGAGCTGATCCTGCCCCCGCTGCTGGAGCATCTGGATACGCTGCTGGCGGGCGAGGGTTCCGATCTGCAAGGGCAGACCTTCAAACTCGTGGATCCGGCCGACGGGCGCTTGTTGGGCCTGCGTGCCGACATGACACCGCAGGCCGCACGATTGGCGGTACGCCGGTACCCGGGCCGGCGTGTGGTGCGGCTTTGCTACCTCGGCACCGTGTTGCGCGCACGGCCGGACAGCCCCGGCGGTACCCGTGCCCCGCGCCAGGTGGGGTGTGAACTGTTCGGGGACGCGCGCGTGGACGCGGACATCGAAATCCTGCGCCTGATGCTGGACACCCTGATGCGTGCCGGCGTGCGGGCCCCTCATCTCGACCTTGGGCAC
>JAKEEJ010000151.1 GCA_022616655.1 Nevskiales bacterium
GAATCAGGCGCGACCCCCGGCAAAACTCATGGCCTGCGCCACCGCCGGCAAGCCCAGCAGCAGCGCCAGCAGACGATCCACACCCAGCGCAACCCCGGCACCGTCGGGCATGCCGGCGCGCAACGCTGCCAGCAGATGCGCGTCGGCCGGCGGTGTGGGGCGGCTGCGCGAGCGGCGCCAGTCAAGGTCCTGTTCGAAACGAGCTGCCTGCTCGGCGGCGTCGGTCAGTTCGTGAAACCCATTGGCCAGTTCGATACCTTTCCAGAACAGTTCAAAGCGTTCCGCCACGGGCGGATTACCGGTGCGAATTCGGGCCAGCGCGGCCTGCGAAGCGGGGAAGTCGTACAGCAGACAGGGAGCCGACAGACCCAGGCGCGGGCCGACGACCTGCGACATCCACAGGTCGAGCCAGAAGTCGCGGTCTGTGGCCTCGTCGGTGCTGATGGGTTCGGGAGCTTGAAGACCTTCCTGCAGGCGCGACAGGGGACTGGTGAAGGGATCGAAACCCGCCTCACGCTGAAAGGCCTCACGGTACGTCAGCCGTTCGCAGACCGGTGGTCCGCCGGTGGCGGCGAGCAGACTTTCGACTTCGTCCATCAGCCGGTGGTAGTCCCAACCGGGCCGGTACCATTCGAGCATCAGGAATTCCGGGTTGTGCCAGCGGCCGGATTCCCCGGCACGGAACACGTGGCAGAGCTGGAAGATGGGCCCGCTGCCCGCCGCGAGCAGGCGCTTCATCGCGAATTCGGGGGAGGTGTGGAGAAAGATGGGGGATGGGAGACGGGAGACGGGGGACGGGGAAGAAACAAAGAAACTCTCGATGTGACGGTTCACCGTGGCGTGGTGCGACAGGGCCGGCGTGTCCACTTCCAGCACGCCGCGTTCCGCAAAGAAAGTACGCAGACGGCTTAAAAGCTGGGCGCGGGCGCGGAGCGTTTCAAGAGAGGCGGTGGGGCGCCAGTTCTGCCCCTCGCCCGCTCGCTGCACTCGCGCCCTCTCCCCGCTTGCGGGGAGAGGGCGGTGAGGGGGTGTCTTCCCGTCTCCCGTCATTTCCCCATGCGCGAAAGATATTCGCCCGTGCGGGTGTCCACCTTGATGATCTCGCCTTCGTTGATGAACAGCGGCACTTTGACCACGGCTCCGGTTTCGAGCTTGGCCGGTTTGGTGCCGCCGGTGACGGTGTCGCCGCGCAGGCCCGGATCGGTTTCAACGATCTTGAGCGTGACCGAATTGGGCGGCGTGATCTGCAGGGGCACGCCGTTCCACAGCAGCACGCGGCAGGTTTCCTGCTCCTTGATCCACTGCGCGGCATCGCCCACCGCGAGCTTGTCGGCAGTCAATTGCTCGTAATTGGTCGAATCCATGAAGTGCCAGAATTCGCCGTCGTTGTAGAGGTACTGCATTTCCAGCTCGACGACGTCGGCCGCCTCGGCACTGTCGGCGGAACGCAGGGTCTTTTCAATCACGCGTCCGGTCTTGAGATTGCGGATTTTGAGGCGGTTGAAAGCCTGGCCTTTGCCCGGTTTGACATATTCATTTTCCAGAACGGAAAAGGGTATGCCGTCAAAGATCAGCTTGACCCCCGGTTTCATTTCGCTGGTGTTGTAACTGGCCATGGTAGTTCCCAAATGAATTCAAAAAGTTGTCGGGATTCTCGGACCCGGACAAAATGCGCCGCATGATACAGCCAATCCGTGTGCCCCGAAACATCCCGGAGTGGCAGCAGGCCCTCGCCCGCGCGTTCACGCGTGCCTCCGACCTGCTGGACTTTCTGGAGTTGCCGCGCGACCTGCCGTCGCTGCCGCCGGTCACCGCGCGGGACTTTCCGCTGCGGGTGCCGCGCGCGTACGCCGCGCGCATGCGCAAGGGTGATCCGCACGATCCGCTGTTCCTGCAGGTCTGGACGCAGGTCGCGGAAGCGGAGCACGCGCCGGGCTACCGGAATGACGCCGTGGGCGATCTGCACACGCTGCGGCCGGGCGGGATTCTGCATAAATACCAGGGCCGCGCTCTGGTCATTGCCACCGGCGCCTGCGCCATCCATTGCCGTTACTGCTTCCGCCGTCACTTCCCCTACGGCGAGGTGCTGGCCGCACGCGATCACTGGCAGAACACCCTGCGCGAACTGGCGGCGGACCGCTCCATCCATGAAGTCATTCTGTCCGGCGGCGATCCGCTGTCGCTGCCGGACGAAAAACTGGCGGAATTCGCGCAGGCCCTGGAGTTCATCCCCCACGTGCGGCGCCTGCGTCTCCATACCCGCCAACCGGTGGTGCTGCCCGAGCGCGTGGACGAGGCACTGCTGGCCTGGCTGGGACGCGGACGGATCCGGAAAGTGATGGTCCTGCACGTCAACCATGCGCAGGAACTGGATGGCACGGTGACGGCCGCACTGGCGCGACTGCGCCGCGCGGGGGTACCGCTGCTGAATCAGTCGGTCCTGCTGCGGGGCATTAACGACCGGCCTGACCGGCTGATCCGGCTGTCCGAGGCCTTAGGCGATGCGGGCGTTATGACCTACTATCTGCACATGCTGGATCGTGTCCAGGGCGCCGCCCATTACGAAGTTCCGGAGCATGAGGCGCGCGCCCTATTGCAAACCATGACGGTGCACCTGCCGGGGTATCTGGTACCCCGGCTGGTACGCGAAGACCCGGGTGCCCCGTCCAAAACCCTGCTGGCAGGATAACCCGGGTGCCGCCAGGATCGTCCATGCCTGCCTCTCTGCCCCAGGCCGCCACACTGCTCATCCTGAGCCCCGGCGAGGAAACCGCGCGCCGCATCGAAAGTCATTTGCGCGGCGCGGGCCAGCCGGTGCGCGCCATCTGGGTCACCGATCTGGAGGATTTTGAGGAGGTCCTGCGCCGCCGCCCGCCGGACCTGGTGCTGTGTGCGGAGGATGCACCGCTGGCGGGGCCGAAAGACGTGCTGAAACTGTGTACCCGTCTGGCACCGGACCTGCCAATACTGATGATCACCACGGCCCAGAACTTCACTCCGGCCGATACGGCGGCCGCGGTCAAAGCAGGCGCACGGGACCTGGTGGCGCTGGGCAATCCACACCAGCTGAACCACCTGGAGCTGGTGTGCGCGCGCGAGCTGGCGGCGCACCAGCGACTGCGCGAGCTGCGCAACGCCCGCGCACGGCTGGCCGACTTTGAGGCGCGCTACAAACAAATCATGGCAGAGACCGGCGATGCCGTGTTTCATGTACAGGAAGGCATCATCGTCTACGCCAACGATGCGTTTGCCAGCCTGCTGGGGTATTCCTCACCGGTGCAACTGGAAGGCAACCCCATGATGGACCTGGTGGCACCCGACAACCAGCC
>JAKEEJ010000152.1 GCA_022616655.1 Nevskiales bacterium
GCCCTTCGCCGCCATCGGCCAGGAGACGCCCGGCGCGGTCGGCGGCTGCCCGCAACTGGGCACGGACGATGGCTTCGCGTTGCCCGTGCTGTCGGACGACCGGCTGATTCTCACGGCCGACCAGGTCGAAATGACCCGGGAGGGTGTCTCCACGCTGGTCGGCACCGTGCGACTGACACAGGGCGGCAGCCAGTTTGAAACCCAGGCGCTCAGTTTTGACCGCCAGCAGGGACTCGTGCGGGTCCAGGCCGAATCGCTGTTCCGCAATGAACATCTGCTCATCAAGAGCCGCGAAGCCCGGTTCGATCTCCAGGAAGAAAGCGGAACGTTTCTCGGCGGTGAATTCACGTTGCTGGATCGTGGGGCGCGCGGCACGGCCGAGCGCATCCACCTGACGCGGGACGGCACCGCGCACGTCCAGGACACTTCCTACACCACCTGCGCGCCGGGATCGCGGAGCTGGCTTCTGGAAGCCAGTGACATCACGCTGGATCAGGCGTCGGGTCTCGGACGCGCGCGGCACGCGCGTCTGCGGCTGGCCGGTGTGCCGGTGCTGTACGCCCCGTGGTTCCAGTTTCCGATTGACGACCGCCGGCGCAGCGGCTTTCTGTTTCCAACCGGCGGGGAGTCCGACACCACCGGATGGGATTTCCGTGTGCCGTTTTACCTGAACCTGGCGCCGAATTACGACGCCCAGATCACGCCGCGCGTCATGTCCAGGCGCGGCACACAGGTGGCCACCGAAGGACGCTACCTGCTGCCCCGTCACAGCGGCCGGGCGGCGTTTGAATATCTCGACGAAGACGATCAAACGGGCGAGCCACGCTCTTACCTGAACTTTGAACACCAGGGCCTGATCAACCGGCGGCTGGGCGTGGATGCGCGTTACGGAGAGGTCAGCGACCCGGGCTATTTCGAAGATCTGGGCGGCCGTCTGGAAGCCGCCTCGATCACCCATCTGGAACGCAGCGCCCGGCTGACCTACGCCGCGCCCGCGGCGTACACCATCACCGCGCGGGTTTCGGATTACCAGACGGTGGCACGCACCGTATTGCCCCAGGACCAGCCGTACCAACGCCTGCCGCAAATCCAGGTGGAAGCCCTGACCCGCAACGCGGTGCTGGCCACGCGTCTTGGCTTTGCCGGGGAATACGTGAACTTTGTCCGCGAAATCGCCCCGGAGGGCCAGCGTGTGGATTTCAATCCCTATCTGCGCCTGCAGAAGGATGAAAACGCCTGGTTTATCGGCAGCCAGCTGGATCTGCGTCATACGCAATATCGGGTGAACAGTCCTCAAGGAGGCCTGCCCGCCGATCCCAGCCGGACGCTGCCGCAGTTCAGCGTCGAGGGCGGCTTTCGTTTCGAGCGCCTGACCGACCGCGGTGGCCTGCAAACCCTGGAACCGCGGCTTTACTACCTCTACGTTCCGTTCCGGGATCAGAGCCAGTTGCCGATCTTCGACAGCGGCGAACCGGATTTCGATTTCGTGCAACTGTTCGCCCGCAACCGGTTTTCGGGTGAAGACCGGTTGTCGGATGCCAATCATCTGGCGGCGGCCTTCACCACCCGGCTGCTGAATCCGGACGACGGCGTGGTGCGCCTGTCCGCCAGCCTTGGACAGATTTTCCGTTTTGAAGCGCCGAGTGTGGGGGAAAGTGATGGATTTCGCACGCCTGACAGCGGTGGCACCGACTATATCGGGGGACTCGATTATCAGCTGTCCCCCGCCTGGCAGATCGGGACCACGGCCCAATGGTCGCCCGACACCGGGAAACTCCAGCGCGACAGTTTTTCGCTGCGCCACCAGGACGGCGCGCGGCGGGTGGATCTGGAGTACCGCTACCGCGCCAATCTGCCCACGGGCACGCTGGAGCAGACCGATCTGTCCACGGTGGTGCCGGTCCACGGCGGCTGGAGCGGCATCGGACGCTGGCGCTACTCCCTTGAAGAAAGCCGGACGCTGGAAGGACTCGGTGGTTTTGAATACCAGACCTGCTGCTGGGCGGTACGCGCGGCGTTCCGGCGCTACCAGTTCAACACCGACCTGCAATACACCACCGGCGTCTATCTGCAATTTGAACTGAAAGGGCTGGCGCGGCTGGGCGGTGGATTCCAGTCCCTGCTGCCGCCCCTGGAGTAACGCGGATGGGAACCGGCCCATGCTACCCTACGGGCCCCTGAAGAACGTGTTGCGATTTTCATGCGTTTTCTGTTTCTTCTCGCGCTCGCCATGGGCAGCGTTTCGACATCACCCACTTTCGCCGCCACGTCCCTGGACCGCATTGTCGCCGTGGTCAACGATGGCGTGATTCTGCAAAGCGAGCTGGACCAGGCCCTGGAGGAAGGTCGCCGCCAGCTGATGGAACGCGGACTGCCGCGACCGACCGAGAGTGTGCTGCGCACACAGGTGCTGGAACGCCTCGTCCTCACACGCGTGCAGACCCAGCGTGCCCACGACGTGGGCATCCGCGTGGACGATCGTGAGCTCAACGAAACACTGACGAGTATCGCCGCACGCCAGGGCCTGAGTTTGCAGGCGTTCGCCCAGGCCAGGCATCCGGGCGGGCAGGACTACGCCGCCGTCCGCGAACAGGTCCGGGACGAGATTCTCATCGGCCGCCTGCGCAGCCGCGAGGTGGAAGGCCGCGTGCTGGTAACCGACAAGGACATTGAGCTGTATCTGGCCAACCAGGGCACGCTGGAACAGTCCGAATTCCGCGTCTCGCACATCCTCGTCGCGGTACCGGACGGTGCCTCCAGCGAGGTCCGCGCCAGGGCGCGCGAGCAAGCCAGCCGCCTGCTCAAACGCCTGCGAGCCGGCGAGGATTTTGCGGCGCTGGCCGTCGCTCATTCCGACGGTCAGCAGGCTTTGCAGGGCGGCGACCTGGACTGGCGCGCCGGCAGCGAGCTGCCGGAGCTGTTTGCCGATGCCGTGCAGAAAATGAAACCGGGTGCGCTCAGCGACATTCTGGAAAACGCCGCCGGGCTCCATCTGTTGAAACTCGTGGACCGGCGTGGCGGCGACGAGCGCAAGACCGTGACCGAAACGCACGCGCAACACATCCTGTTACAACCCAACGCGCTGCGGAACGAAGAACAGACCCGGCTGCAGGCGCGCGAACTCTATGACCGCATTCAGAACGGGGAAGACTTTGGCACTCTGGCGCAACGCCTGTCCGACGATTCCGGCTCCAAGATGTCCGGTGGCGATCTGGGCTGGCAACCGGTCGGTGTGTTTGTACCGGAGTTTGAGCGGGCGCTCGACGGACTGCGTCCGGGCCAGGTGGGCCAGCCGTTCCGCAGCGCGTATGGCTGGCACCTCGTCAAATTACTGGAACGGCGCAGCCGCGACGCCACCGACGAGACCCGGCGCGCCCGAGCACGGGCCGCCATCCAGAATCGCCGGGCGGCGGAGGAATACGAATTGTGGCTGCGTCGTCTGCGCGCCGAGGCGTACGTCGAATACCCTCAGACGAGTGCGTCGTAAACTTCCGAGGATTTTCCTGACACCCGGCGAGCCGGCCGGCATCGGACCGGATCTCGCGGTGTTGATTGCCCAGCAGCGCCTGCCCGCGCAGCTGGTGGCCGTAGCCGATCCCCGACTGCTGGAATCGCGCGCCAGACAACGGCGCCGGCGCCTCGGGCTGAGCGTGTTCCAGGCCGGTTCACCCGCGATGCCACACCGGCCGGGTCACCTGTCGGTGCTGCCGGTTTCTCTGTGTGCACCGGTTCAGGCTGGTGTCTTGAATCCGGCCAATGCACCCTACGTTCTGAACAGCCTGCGTGCCGCGACCCGGGCCTGCCGGCAGGGAAAATCATCGGCACTGGTCACCGGTCCGGTGCACAAGGGCGTCATCAACGCGGCGGGATTCGCCTTCACCGGTCACACCGAATTCCTGGCCGAGCTGACCGGAACCAAGA
>JAKEEJ010000153.1 GCA_022616655.1 Nevskiales bacterium
GCCAGACCTCCGCATCGAAGCGGTGATCGAAGCTTTCGGCGGTATTGATCGCCTGCATCAGCACCGTACGCAGCTGCGGGTCAGGGGCTTGGGCGGCGCTGATCGCTCCGGCCTGAAGGCAGATACCGAACAAAGAAAATACAGCAAGATTTCTCGCCGCTGCGCGACTCGAAAGGACAATAACCACTATTTGTGCATCACGCCCAGCACCGCCTCGACCGTGGCCGGGATCATCCGTGCCGCCGTGTCGCGCCGGTGTTTGTATTCGAACTGACCGCTGGCAAGTCCTTTGTCGCCAATCACGATCCGGTGCGGAATGCCGATGAGGTCGGCGTCGGCGAACATGACCCCGGGCCGTACGCCGCGATCGTCGAACAGGACGTCCACACCCGCTGCGCCCAGTTCGGTGTAGAGCTGTTCCACCGCCTGTTTCACGGCACGAGATTTATCGGCGTTGATGGGGCACAGAATCGCGTGGAACGGGGCCAGCGCCTCCGGCCAGATCATGCCGTGGTCGTCATGGCACTGCTCAATTACCGCGGCCGCGAGCCGCGTAACGCCGATGCCGTAGCAGCCCATCTCCGGCGTCACCGCGGCGCCATTCTCATCCAGCACGGTCAGGTTCATCGCCGTGCTGTACTTTTTGCCGAGCTGGAAGATGTGCCCGCCCTCAATGCCGCGCAGGAGTTTCAGCGTGCCTTTGCCGTCGGGCGACCTGTCGCCTTCCACCGCCAATCGCAAATCGGCCGTGGGCGGTTCAGGACAATCGCGACCCCAGTTGGCGCCGGTCAGGTGATGGCCGGCTTCGTTGGCACCGCAGACGAAATCGCTCAGCGCCGCCGCGGCAAAGTCGGCCACGAGGGGAATGCTGCAGCCGACCGGCCCGAGAAACCCCGGCACACAGCCGAAAGCCTTCCGGATTTCATCGTCGCTTGCCAGTTTCAGAGGCGCCGCCACCTGCGGATGTTTTGAAGCTTTGACCGCGTTCAATGCATGGTTACCGCACAATGCCAGCGCCACCAGATCCCCGTTGCGACCGTGGACCACAATCAACTTGAGCGTGCGGTTCAATGGCAGTTTCAATAATGCTGCAACCTCTTCACAGGTTTTCTGTGTGGGCGTGGCAACTTTTTTCAGAGACCGGGTCGCGGCGGCCCGTACACCGGGCGCTTGAGTTTCCGCCGCCTCGAGGTTGGCTGCGTAATCACTGCCGGTGGACACGGCCAGCAGGTCCTCGCCGGAGTTCGCGAGAATGTGAAACTCTTCCGAACGGTGGCCGCCGATGTTGCCGGAGTCGGCCTTGACGATGCGGAACTCGACCCCGAGGCGCGTAAAGATGCGCGTGTAGGCGGCGCGCATGGCGTTGTATTCACGTGCCAGGTCGGTTTCATTCATGTGAAAGGAGTACGCGTCCTTCATGATGAATTCCCGTGCGCGCATCACGCCGAAGCGCGGACGGATCTCGTCGCGGAATTTGGTCTGGATCTGATAGAAATTGACCGGCAACTGGCGGTAGGAACGGATGTCCTGCCGCACGTGATGCACGATCACTTCTTCATGGGTCGGGCCGTAGCAGTAATCCCGCTGGGCGCGGTCCTGCAGGCGCAGCATCAAGGGGCCCATCTCGTCCCAGCGTCCGGATTCCTGCCACAGCTCGGCCGGCTGGATGGACGGCATCAGCACTTCCTGGGCGCCGGCGCAGTTCATCTCCTCGCGCACGATCTGTTCGATCTTGCGCAGTACGCGCAGCCCGATGGGCATCCACGTGTACAGGCCCGTGCCGAGCTTGCGGATGTAGCCGGCGCGCTGCATCAACCGGTGACTGACAATCTCGGCGTCGGCGGGATTTTCCCGCGTGGTCACGAGTGGAAACCGGGACAGGCGCATGGGAATCGTCTCGGATCGAGCGGCGTAAGGGCGGTGGGACGCCTACCGACCTTTGTAGCGCGCCTCGCGCCGCTCGACGAAAGACGCCAGACCTTCCCGCAGATCCTCACTGCCCATCAGCGGTAACAGACCCGACTGCAGGCGCGCGACGGCTTCGCGGAAGCCGTCGTCCACCATCAGGCGCGAAGATCGGAGGCTGGCGCGCACACCCAGGGGCGCCTGCCGCGCCACGCGTTCCGCCAGCGCCAGTCCGCGTTCAAACAGCCCGGATGCCGGCACCACTTCCTGTACGAGACCGATGCGCAAGGCTTCCTGCGCGTTGAACTCATCCCCGGTCAGCAAATAACGCTGGGCGTTGCCCCAGCCGCACTCCTGCACCAGGCGCAACGTCGCACCGCCCACGGGGTAGATGCCGCGCTTGACCTCCACCTGGGCAAAACGGGCGTTATCCGCCGCGACGCGGATGTCCGCGGCGAGCATCAATTCGATGCCAATGGTGTAACAGATGCCCTGTGTCACTACGATCAGCGGCTTGGACAGGCGTGTTTCGGGAACAAGGCCAAACGGCTGGCATTCGCCCGGCGGCAGATCAGGCAACTTTCCGGCGCTGAAATCCGGCATCCACTCGGTCAAATCCACTCCGGCGGTAAAGTGGTCACCCTGGGCATGCAGCAGGCCGCAGTGCAAACCCGGATCCTGATCCAGCCGTGTGTACGCCGCCGCCAGCTGGCGGTACATGTCCAGGTCGAAAGCATTGCGCTTCTCGGGCCGGTTGAGGCCCATGCACAATACCGGGCCGCGCGGTTCAATGACCACTTTCTCTTTCGACATGTTGGATATCAGTCCCTGATTTTGAGTATCCGTTCCACCGGTTTGCCGTCTACCCGCTCCCGGCAGCGCAATTGCAACACACCTTTGGTGTCCACGGAAATGAGCAGCTGGCGGCCGGAGGGTGGCGTATCCGGCGACACTCCCGCGGAACGGTAAGCGGCCCAGACCGTTTCACCCTGCTCGCGCAAGCATTCCTCGGCCTGCGGATCCGGGTAAATCGACCGAGGCTGTCCGCTGCGTTCTCCCACCAGGCCGCTGATGGGCTGTCCACCGGCTTTTTGCGCCTCAGCCAATAGACGAATGGCCAGCCGGCGGGGCAAAAATAAAGGCTCTGTGGGGTTCACAAGTTCGCCCCACACACCGCACACTTTGGATCGCGTTTCGCCGTGACGGTGCGCCAGCGCATGTCCAGCGCACTCCAGACGTACAGCCGGCCCACGTCGTCCAGGCGTCCCAGCAACAGTTTGATCGCCGCGAGTGCCTGGAGGCTGCCGACCGTTCCCACGACGGGGCCCAGAATGCCCGCCTCTTCACAACTCTCTCCGGCTTCGCCGGCCTGGGGAAAAAGACAGGCATAGCAGGGGCTGGCGGCCTGCCGCGCGTCAAACACCGCCAGTTGGCCTTCAAACCGGATCGCGGCACCGGACACGAGGGGCTTGCGCACGCGCACACAGGCCCGGTTAATGGCGAAGCGAGTCGGGAAATTGTCCGTGCAGTCCAGCACGACGTCAGCACCCGGCACTATTTCCAAAAGCCTTTCGAGACCTACCCGATCCTCAACCGTCTCCAGCTTCACATCCGGATTGAGCGCGGCCAGGCGGGCGCGTGCCGCCTCGGTTTTGGACCGTGCCTGATCGTCCTGCGTGTAAAGAATCTGACGCTGCAGATTGTTCTGCTCCACGCGGTCATGGTCCACCAACAGCAGCCGGCCCAGACCGGCCGCCGCCAGGTACAGGCTCGCGGCCGAACCCAGACCGCCCAGGCCGATCACCAGCGCGCTGGAGTCCCGCAGCAGCCGCTGACCGTTGACTCCGATCTCACGCAGAATCACCTGGCGGCGGTAACGGTCCAGATTATTTTCATTCATACCCATTGCCCACCGGTGACGCGCTCCAGTCCCGCGAGATCGCGACGGGTGTGCACGGCGTCAAAACCGGCTTTGCCCAGGAGATCGCGCACACAGGATCCTTGTGCGGCGCCGTGCTCCAGCAGCAGGTGACCACCGCTTCGCAGAAAACGCGGTGCCCCGTGGATGATCTCGCGGAGGGCAGACAAGCCGTCGGGCCCCGCGCTCAGGGCCAGCGGCGGCTCGAAGCGCAGATCCTTCAGGTGCGGATCGTTCTCGGCGACGTACGGGGGATTGGAAACAACAAGATCGGGAGGCGGGAGGCGGGAGGCGGGAGGCGTGAACCAAGAACCTTGGGCAAATTCAACGTTGGCGACGGCGTGCCGGCGTGCATTCTCTTTTGCCACCGCGAGCGCGGTAGCGGAGAGGTCTGTACCCACCACGCGCATTGTCGGGCGTTCCTTTGCCAAAGCCAGCGCGATGGCACCGCAACCGGTTCCAAGATCAACGACGTTCCGTCTCCCGTCTCCCGCCTCCCGCCTCCCGGCAAGTTCCAGTGCCCACTCCACCAGCAATTCAGTTTCCGGCCGCGGGATCAGCACGTCCGGCGTGACCGTGAGCGTCAACGACCAGAATTCCTTTCGGCCGGTCAGATACGCCACCGGCTCGCCGGCCGCACGGCGCGCGGTCAGGTTGTCAAAGTGGTTCCGTTGCTGCGGTGTCAGATCTGCGCAGTTGCGCGTAAACAATGTACTGCGGTCACAGCCCAGAACATGCGCCAACAGGACGTCGCGATCCAGCCACGCGATCGTGTCGCCGCCCGCCTCCCGCTTCTCGCCTGCCA
>JAKEEJ010000154.1 GCA_022616655.1 Nevskiales bacterium
CGCCAGATGTTTCCACCAAAGCGGGGTGGCCAGAGGATTCGCACCTCTGACCCTCCGGGTCAGGGTTGTTCGGATCGCTGATGGCGATCCTCACCCCTCGCCGGCGCTCGGGGCTTGCGCGCGATGTCGCTTTGCGACATCGTCGAATCCTCTCGGGCGCGCCAGATGGTTCCATTGAAAATGGGCAGAACCCCGATCCGCATCAGCAGCTCTCCGACGATTGAAATGCGCGCCGGCCAGCGGGCCGGCCAGCGCTGGATGGCGTTATTGGAGAGTATCGGAACGACCCGCTCCATCTCCGCGGCCGCCAACGCCATTGGCCTGAGCTACAAGGCGGCCTGGGACGCGGTGGAAGCCATGAATAATCTTTCCGACACACCACTGGTGCTGCGCGTCAAGGGGGGCAAGGGCGGTGGCGGCACCTCGCTCACCGCGCGGGGAAAACAGCTCGTGGCCACGTACCGGGTCGTCGAGACGGAAAACAGCCGGTTCCTCGGCCGTTTGAATGCCCGGATCAAGAATCTCAATCAGGACCTGCACATGATTGGAAAGATGACTTTGTTGACGAGTGCCCGCAATCACTTTTCCGGGAAGGTGGTTCGCATCAAGAAAGGGGCGGTGAACGATGAAGTCGTTTTGCGGCTGCCGGGCGGAGACCGTCTGGTCGCGGTTATTACCCATGAAAGCGTTGAGACCCTGGGCCTCAAACGGGGTTCCGAGGCGGTCGCCCTGGTCAAGGCCTCCTGGGTCATTGTTGCCACGGACAGTGCATCCAGACTGAAACTGTCCGCGCGCAATCAGCTCAAGGGCACGGTCGGACGATTGATTCCCGGCGCCGTCAATACCGAAGTGGTCATTGCGCTCAAAGGGCAGAATTCCGTGGCGGCCATCATTACGAACGAATCGGCCAGGACGCTCGGGCTTGCCGTGGGCCGCCCGGCCACGGCTGTCTTCAAGGCGTCCAGCGTCATTCTTGGCGTGAGTGCGTAAAGCCTCTCCCCCTCACCCCATCCCTCTCCCGTCAGCGGGGAGAGGGGACTCCACAAGGAGTCGTCCCGATTCCATCGTCAGCACACGGTCGGCCAGATAATCCACTTCGGGGCGGGAGTGGCTGACATAGATCATCGGGATACGGGTTTCTTCCTTCACACGCTTGAGAAAGGGCAGGATCTGCTGTTTGAGCCGGTCGTCCAGCGACGACAGCGGTTCGTCCAGCAACAGCAAACGTGGCGAATACAGGAGGGCCCGTCCCAATGCGACGCGCTGGCGCTCGCCGCCGGAAAGCTGCGCCGGCCGCCGTGCGATCAGAGACCCGATCTCCATCAGCTCCAGCACGGTGTGCAGGTCGAAGTGGCGTTCGCCGGGCTCCAGCCGATGCCAGCCGTACAGCAGGTTGTCGCGTACCGACAGGTGAGGGAAGAGCAGCCCATCCTGGAACACCAGCCCGAAGTGACGCCGCCAGGCCGGGATAAACCGTCCGGTGGCCGTGTCCACCAATGCCTCATCGGAAAATCGCAGGCACCCCGAGCTCGGGTGGAGCAGTCCGGCCAGCAGAGCCAGCAAGGTGCTCTTGCCAGCACCGGAGGCCCCGCAGATTCCCGTGACTCCCGGCCCGATCTCCGCGCGCGCGGCGAGCTGAAATTCGCCGCGCTCGAAATGCAGATCAAGGCTGAGCACGGGCTCCTCGGGGGTCGGCGTATCCCAGCAGACGTTCGGCGCGGCGGCTGATCGCATGGCTGGCGAGCAGCGCCATCAGCGCCAGCGCGAGGGACAGACCGGCCAGCCGCAATGCGGCCATTTCGCCATCGGGAACGTGTGTGAAGTTGTAGAGGGCAAGCGGCAGGGTGCGGGTCTCGCCCGGAATGTTGCCCACGAACGCCATCGTGGCCCCGAACTCCCCCAGGCTGCGCGAGAACCCGAGCACGCTGCCGGCGATGATGCCCGGCAGGGCCAGCGGCAGGGTTACCGTCAAAAAGGCTCGCCACGGCGGCGCGCCCAGCGTGGTGGCGGCCCGTTCCAGCCGTGTGTCAATCATTCGAAACGCGAGGCGCATGGGTTGCACCATCAGCGGGAACGCCATCACCGCCGAGGCCAGTACCGCGCCCTTCCAGGTGAACGCAACGACAATGCCGAAGTGCGACTCCAGCCACCCGCCCAGCGGTCCCTGCGTACCCAGCAGCAACAGCAGCAGATAGCCCGGAACGACCGGCGGCAACACCATGGGCATCTGCACCAGGGCGTCGAGCAGCAGTTTGCCCGGAAACTCCCGGCGCGCCAGCAGCCAGCCGATTCCGATCCCGAGCGGCAGGCACAGGGCCGTGGACCACAGCGCAACCTTCGCGGACAGCCCGAGCGCCTGCCACTCCTCGTGGGTCAGCATCATTGCTTTAGCAAGACGAATCCATGGCGGCTGAACACCGCTGTGGCATCCGGCGAAGTCTTGAGATAGTCCAGCAGTACCCGCGCCTCCGGGCGAGCGTTCTTGACCAGGGCGAACGGGTACACGATGGGTTTGTGCGTGTGGGCCGGGAACCGGTCCAGAATTTCAACCTTGTCGCTGATTGCCGCATCGGTGGCATAGACGATGCCGACGGGGCACTCGCCGCGTTCAACGAAGGCCAGCGCCGTCCGTACGTCGTCGGTGCCGACGATGCGGCCCTGCAACGGTGCCCACCAGCCCAGGGCTTCGAGACTCTGCTTGGCGTAAATGCCCACCGGCACCACGCCCGACTCGCCCGTGCAGAGTTTCCCCTTGAAGGCGCCGGCGAAATCGAAACCGGCCTTCATCTCGACCGGGAAGCGCCGGCCCTTCGGCACAATCAGGACCAGTTCGTTGCCGAGCAGGTTCACGCGCGTGGCCGATGCAATTTTTCCGCGTTTCTCCAGGTAATCCATCCACGCAAGATCGGCGGAGGCGAACAGGTCCGCCGGAGCTCCGGCTTCAATCTGCCTGGCCAATGTAGAAGAAGCCGCGTACGTCAGACCCGGCGCGGGGTGATCGCTGTCTTGCCACCGCCCGGCAACATCGTTCAAGGCATTGGTCAGGCTGGCGGCGGCGAAGACCCGGACCGGTTCTTCGGCGCGCAGCAGAAGCGGGCCGCTCAGCAGAACGACCGACAACAGCCATCGGGGCAATGAGCGCACGGGAGGTTGCGAGCGGGGCCGGAGTTTCGATATGTAGTGTCATATATAACGAAACCGGGCGTCAATTCAAATCGCTTCCAGCAGCACAAACAGCCGGCCCAGCGCCCCGCGGTTGTCGTTCACCACGCCCTGCCCGGCGTGGCCCATGGTCGTGCGCTGCGCGGCATCGCGCAGCAGTGCGGTCATCGCGGGGCCCAGGTCCCCGGCTTGCGCAATCTGCCGCGCCGCGCCGCGCTCGAGCAACTGGGTACGGGCTTCTTCAAAATTGAACATGTGCGGACCGAACAACACCGGCAGGCCCAGGGCCGCGGGTTCCAGCACGTTGTGTCCGCCAACAGCAACCAGACTGCCGCCGACGAACGCGACGTCGGCGGCGGCCAGGTACATCGGCAGCTCGCCCATGCTGTCGCCCAAAAAGACAGGGGACGGGAGACGGGGGACGGGGGACGGGCCATTCAGTTCACTGCGGCGTATAAAACTCAGGCCCGAACGTTCGATCAGTTTCGCCACGGCATCAAACCGCTGGGGATGACGGGGCACCAGAATCAGCAACGCCAGCGGACAGTGCTTCAACACATGCTGATGGGCGTCGAGCGCAAGCGCTTCTTCGCCTTCGTGGGTACTGGCGGCAATCCACACCGGCCGCCCGACCCCAAGTGTCTGCCGCAGTTCCCGGCCGCGGACGACTTGTCCGGCCGGTACCTCGAAGTCGAATTTAAGATTGCCCATGACGTGCACCCGATCCGGGTGGGCCCCCAGCTGGCGGAAACGCCGCGCGTCCGCCGGACTCTGCGCAGCGATGACGGAGCAGTCGGCCAGCGTGGTCCGGACGAATCCGCCGAGCTTTGAATATCCGGCGAAAGACTTCGGTGAAAGGCGCGCATTGGCAATGACCAGTGGCACGCCGCGTTTGGCCAGTGTGCGGAACAGATTGGGCCACAACTCGGTTTCCATGACGATCACTCGCCGCGGCCGCATGCGCCGCACAAAACGCGCAACTGCGTGCGGCAGGTCGTAGGGAACGTAGGTGTGCAGCACCGTGTCACCGAGCGCTGCGCGCACCCGCGCCGAACCGGTGGGCGTGGTGGTGGTCACCAGAATGGACCGCGGCGGATGCGTGGCCACCAGCCGCCGGATCAGCGGCAGCGCCGCCAGGGACTCGCCGACCGAAACCGCATGCACCCACGCCGCCACGCCGCCCGGCGGTGCGACTACGTGGCCAAAACGCTCCGGGATGCGCTGCCAGTACTCGCGCTGCCGCCATCCGCGCCAGAACAGCCGCAGCAGAATCCACGGCGCGAGCAGGTAGAGCAGCGTTGAATAGAGCAACCGCATGCTGGGTTCTAGTGTGGGGTCTCAGAAGGAACTGTTGACCGTTCATGCTTCGACAGGCTCAGCACGAACGGCCAACTCTATGATTCCGTTCGCCCTGAGCCTGTCGAAGGGTGAACGGAATCTGGATCGTTATTTGCGGGACACCACCCTAGCATGCGGGGTGTGCGGGGGAGTCTGCAATACAATGCGCGGCGATGAATGCGCCGTCGTTCCAACTTGCGCTCCTGGCTCCACGCCACTGGCCCCACTGGCTGGCGGTCGGTCTGCTGCGATTGCTGTGTCTTCTGCCCTTGCCCTGGATGGTCCGGTTTGGCGAGGGTTTTGGCTGGCTGGCAGGGCGACTGGCGCGCAGCCGGCGCCGGGTGGTGCGCATCAATCTCCAGTTGTGCTTTCCGGAGCTGGACGCCGCCGCGCGTGAGCGCCTGGTGAACGAGCACTTCAAAGCCCTGGGTGCAGGCCTGTTCGAAACCGGCTACGCCTGGTGGGCGTCCGACGCGCGTCTGCGCAAACACGGCGAGGTCGTGGGACTGGAACACCTCGATGCGGCACAGGCCGGTGGTCAGGGCGTGCTGCTGCTGACGGGACACTTCACCACGCTGGAACTGGGCGCACGCTATCTGTGTCTCGCGGGCGTAAAGTTTCACGCCATGTACCGCCCGGCGAACAGCGCACTGGTGAGTTATTTCATGCACCGTTGGCGCGCGGCACGTGCCGGCCTGCCGGCGCTGCCCCGCGACGACATTCGCGCTCTGGTGCAGGCTCTGCGTCGTGGACATGCGATTTGGTACGCTCCCGACCAGACGCTCAATCCGAAAATCAGCGTAATGGCCCCCTTTTTCGGCGTGCCCGTGCGCACGGTTTTCGCTACGGGAAGGCTGGCCCGAATGGGCCGCGCTAAAGTGGTGCCGTATTTCCCCGAGCGGATCAACGGCCGTTACCGCATAAGTTTTGCGCCGGCGCTGGAGTCATTCCCCTCCGGCGACGACGCGGCCGACACCGCGCGCATCAACCGGGTCATCGAAAGCGGCGTCCGCCGCTGTCCGGCCCAGTATTTCTGGATCCACCGGCGCTTTAAATCCACCAACGCCGCACTGCCGGATGTGTACACGCCCACGGTCGGTTCTCCGTGAACGCTCCGCCGCAAACCTGGTTGATTCTGGCGCACTCCTTCAATATGGATGGGCGTGCATCCAGCCAGACCATGACCGACAAAATTCCGCATTTGATCGCGCACGGTATCCGTCCCGTGGTCGTCAGCGCTGCAACCGGACACCAGGACACGGCGATTGAACATCACCAGGTCTGGTCCTGGTGGCCCTCGGCGTTGCGTTTTGACCTGCGGCACGTGCTGCGCCTGCACGTGCGCTCGCCGTATCTGCGGTTCGTTATCAAGGGGGTGTTGCAGATCGTGCTGCTCCCGTTGTTTTTCGTGGAAAAAATTCTGATTCCTCTGGACAGCCAGTGGTCCTGGTTTCTGGCCGCGGACCGGTTCGGCACGCGCTACATCCGTCGGCACCGGCCGCAACTGATTTATTCCGCCGCCGGACCTCCTGCTGCACACCTCGCGGCTTTCCGGCTGGCGCGGCGTTTCGGGTTGCCGTGGATGGCGGAAATTTACGATCCCATGGTGCTCAAAGATGATCCCCAGTCCTGGCCCCGGCGGCGTTGGAAAGCGTGGATCGAGTCGCTGATCTGCCGGCATGCGGACATTGCCATCTGGTTTACACCGGGTGCTTTAGCGCGTGCGCGTGAACGGCACCCGCAACTGGGCGCACGTGGACATTTGATGTATCCCGGTGCCAATCCACCGGATCACGCCAAACGACCGTACCAGAAGGGATCCCGGTTTGTGCTGGCCCATTTTGGTTCTTTTGCTGCCACCCGTAATCTGGCGGTGGTGTTCGAAGCCCTGCGCGGGCTGCTGAGCACACAACCCGCGTTCCGTTCGGTGTTTCGCTTGCGGACCTACGGCGGCGGGTGGGACCGTGTCAGTCTTGCCGCCTTGCAGAACTTTCCGTATCCGGAGGTGGTTGAACGTCTCGGACGACTGGAACAGGATCCGGTCACGGGTCAATCGGGACGCGGGCGCGTGCGTGAAGCGATGGAAACCACCGATTGCCTGTTGTTGCTGCACGGGATCGAAGCGCCCTGCCCGGAGTATTTCCCCTCCAAGCTGTACGAATACCTCTGGACCCAACGTCCCATTCTGGGACTGGTGCACCACAACCCCGATCTGGAGGCGATGCTGCGCCACGCAGGTCATCGCGCCGTCGCCGCCGAGGACGCGGACGCCGTACGCCAGGCACTGTTGGACTTGCTGGAACAGTGGCGGCAGGACAAATTGCAGGACAACGGGCGCGCTTCTCCGTACAGCACGGCACGTGCCGTGCAGCAGATGGTGGACTGGGTTGCCGCCCTGCCGGCCAGGCCGCCAGCCCCGGGACTCTCCTGATGAAGGCCCTGATCTGCGGAATCTCCGGACAGGACGGCGCCTATCTGGCCCAGCATCTGTTGCAGCAGGGCTATGCGGTGTACGGGACGTCGCGCGACGCCAACAGCGCCCGATTCACCGGCCTTGAAGCGCTCGCGATCCGCGATCGGGTGCAATTGTCGTCCATGGCCACGAACGATTTTCGCAGCGTATTGCAAACCCTGCGCTGGGCATCTCCCGACGAGGTTTATAACCTGGCGGGGCAGACCTCCGTCCGCCTGTCGTTCGAACAGCCGGTGGAGACTTTCGAGAGCATCGGTCAGGGAACCCTGATGTTGCTGGAGGCCATCCGCTTTTCCGGACGTCCGATCCGCTTTTATAATGCCGGCTCGGGGGAATGTTTTGGCAGCACGGGGGCGCAAGCCGCCGATGAACAGACGCCCTTTTCGCCACAGAGTCCCTACGCCGTTGCCAAATGCACCGCACACTGGACCGTGGCCAATTATCGAAAAGCGTATGGCCTGCATGCCTGCACCGGCCTCTTGTTCAACCACGAATCGCCGCTGCGTCCCGTGCATTTTGTCACGCGCAAAATCGTTACCGCCGCCTGCCGCATCGCGGCCGGCAAACAAAAGATTCTGAAACTCGGCAACACCGGCATCGTCCGCGATTGGGGATGGGCTCCGGAGTACGTGCAGGCCATGCACCGCATGCTGCAGATGCCGCAAGCCGAGGACTATGTGATCGCGACCGGCGAGAGCCATTCGCTGGAAGCGTTTGTTGAAGCGGCGTTCACCGAGCTTGGGCTGGACTGGCGCCGCCACGTCGAAACCGAAGCCGGACTGCAGCGCCCTTCCGATCACGCCGAGGCCCGCGCCAATCCGGCCAAAGCAGCGCGGCAGCTCGGATGGCGTGCCCAATCCCGCATGCGGGACGTCGTCTGCAGGATGATTGCGGCCGAACAGGCCTCGCCGCCGTGAGGATTCGACCGGCATGATCCCTCTGGTTCTGTACTGCAAATCCTGGCGGCAGGACGTGCGGCGGGCGAAACGGCTCGCCGAAAGCGTTGCGCGTTTCAACCGCGACCGGCTGGAGTTATACGTCTCGGCGCCTGCCGAAGACCTGCCGCTGTTCCGGGAACAGCTGCACGGTATCCCGCACCACCTGATCTGCGACGACGACATTCTGCGCGCCAATCCGCGGCTTGATGTTCAAAAAGTTCAGACCCTGCGGGGCTATCTGTCCCAGCAGATCGTCAAAAGCGAATTCTGGCGACTTGGAATCAGCGAAAACTACCTGTGTCTGGACTCGGACAGCTACTTCATCCGTGACTTCGGCCAGGGCGACTTCATCGCAGCCGGTGGCACGCCGTACACGGTCATGCACGAGGGCAAGGAATTCCTTCAGTACCTCGTCAACATCCGCAAGCTGAAGATTGTCCGGCACGCCGAGGACGAACAGCGCAGATTCCGGGAACAGTTCCCGGGCCTTGAGTCCCGCTACCGTTTTGGACCCACACCGGTCATCTGGTCGGCGAAAGCCTGGCGCCAGCTCGATGAACAGGTGCTCCAGCCACGGAACATGACCGTGGGCGACGCGATTGAGCGCTTCCCGTCCGAGCTGCACTGGTACGGTGGCGCGGTGCTGGCGACAAAACCATTTCCCCTGCTGCCGCGCGAACCGCTGTTCCGGCTCTACGGCTATCCCGAAGAATACTGGCGTGCCCGCAGAATGGGCGAAACCGAGGAGACACTCAAGACGAATTTCCTCGGCGTCACGCGCCAGTCGGCCTGGGACCGAACGCTGGATTTCGAACCCAGAAAACGCGTCCGGCGGGCCGTCAGGATGTTCCTCAAATACTGCTTGGGGCGGTGGTGATACTCTACGCCGCACTTCGTTAAGCCTTTACGCTAGGAGAGAGAATGACCACCACTAATACGGTCACAACCTGGGCCCGCGTGTGGCAAGACGCCTCAATCCATCTGAAAGAACGGTTGTTCAGCATGGAGCAGATTGAAAGAGGTTTGACGTGGTCAACGATCCGGACATGGTTAGGGACTGTGGACCTCGGCTCTCTGAAGACAATCGAAATTGGCGCCGGGGCTGGCACGGTCAGTGCTGTGTTCGCCCGACACGGTGCTCAGGTGACGGTGCTCGACTATACGAAAGAAGCTCTGGAAGTCAGCGCAGACCTGTTCCGGCATCTCGGCCTGAAGCACGAGTCGGCGCTCGCGGATGCGCTTGATTTGCCGGTGGATCTGCTCGGACGGTACGATCTCGCCATGTCGTTCGGTCTCGCCGAGCATTTTGAGAATGGCAACCGGACGAAGATCATCAAGGCTCACTTCGACTTGGTTAAGCCCGGTGGGCTTGTGGCGATTACAGTACCGAACAGTCACTGCTATCCGTACCGGTTCTGGAAAGCCAGCCGTGAATGGCGCGGGAAGTGGCACTGGGGGTTGGAACTTCCATTCAGTCGCAAGGAGCTTTCCGGCATCTGCCAGGCGCTCGGCGTGAAGGACTTTCGTATCACCGGTTCCTCGTTCATTGGGTCGCTTAATTTCATACTTCCGTTTGCCCGTTTGAAACGCTCCATTGAGAAACGGGTTCTCAAAGAGAAACGTTTTGACCCAGGCCGTATCTCTCAGGAACGGGAATCGCTGCTAGGCCCCTACCTTGGAATGGCGTTGATCTTGGTCGCTCGAAAACCCGCATAACCCCACCGGATCCGGGCGCAAGCCGGCGTAATGTGACGGTCTGTGCTGCTGTTCTCCGGAACAATACCCCCATGATCATCCCCCGTGTCGTTAAGACGAAGTACCTTTTTCTTAATCTACTGTCCTTCCTAAAGCCGAGCGTCGTCCTCGACATCGGCAGCATGGATGGTGCCGACTCGCTCCGGTTCCGTCGCATGTTTCCGGATGCAGTGATCTGTGCGTTCGAGGCCAATCCGCATCTGTACCGGGCCATGCTGGACGACCCCGCCCTCGTGCGGGCGAAAATCCACGTCGTGAACAAGGCTGTTTCGCTCATGCCCGGAATGATCAAGTTCTACGTCTCAAAAGAGGCGCTGGCTTCAGGCATTTCCGGCAATCGGGGCACTTCGTCCACGATGCAGCGCTTTGATACTAGGGCAGTCGCTGAGGAAATCGAAGTGCCCACGATCCGGCTCGACGATGCTCTGGGCCAGTTTGCAGGGCGCTCGGCGCTTTGGATTGATGTCGAGGGTGCCGGACACGAGGTACTGTCAACCGTTGCGGCGTCCTCCGAGAAAGTGGATGCCATCTACATCGAAACTGAACTGCGTCCACAGTGGAAAAACCAGAGGCTCAAGGACGAGGTTATTGCGCTCGCCGAATCCTTGGACTTCCTACTCGTCGGTCACAGCATCCATCCAGACCAACAAGACCTTGTGTTTGTGAACCGGCGGACCCTGAACGAACACCGCACGGCAGTTCGTGCGGCACTATTGCTGACGAGAATTCATGGACCGATCTCCAGCAGGTTTCTCGAGACAATCAACTGACCGGGAGTCGGACCGCTGATGATCATTGCCAAATTGATGGGCGGCCTTGGCAACCAGATGTTCCAGTACGCGCTGGGACGCCGGCTGGCCTTGCAGCATGGTGTGCCTTTGAGGTTCGATGCGAGCTTCCTGGATACAGTCCAGCCTGGGACAACGCCACGCGCTTTCGAACTGGGACACCTTGCAACGGATGCGAAGCTGGCAACACCGCAGGAAATCGCGGCCCTGTATCATCCCGCCAGACGGGGACTGGCTGGAAAATGGCAACGTGTATCGGATGCCTTGCGTCCCGTCGCATTTCGCAGCCACATTCGCGAGCACGGTCCCGCCTTCAACGCGCGCGTGTTACAGGCCGGCCCCAATGTGTATCTCGAAGGGTACTGGCAAAGCCCTTACTATTTCGAAGCCATCGCTGACCGGATCCGTGCTGAATTTCAGTTCATTGAACCACCGGACGCGCGCAATGCGGCCCTGCAGCAGCAGATCAATCGTGCTCACTCCGTCGCGATCCACGTGCGGCGCGCGGAC
>JAKEEJ010000155.1 GCA_022616655.1 Nevskiales bacterium
CACCTGTCAAACCGGGTGCAGACTCCCCGTGAATGGGCCGTACACGCGGCTTTGCACAGCCACGGGCGTCTGGCCCTGGTTTTTGGACCCGAACGCAGCGGCTTGAGCAACGAGGAGCTGTACCGCTGCGATCAATGGGTATCCATCCCTGCCAATCCGGAATTCAGCGCACTGAATATCGCAGCCGCGGTTCAGATTCTGGCTTATGAGCTGCGCCTGACCTCCTCCATCACCCCAACGGTGGAAAACGACAGGCGCGCCCTGACCACCCATCGGGAAATGACGCTGTTTTACAGCCAGCTGGAACGGGTGATGGTACGGACCGGCTTTCTGAACCCGAAACAACCCCGGCGGCTGATGCCCCGCCTGCGACGGCTGTTCAGCCGCGCCATGCCCGATCAGATCGAAATGAACATCCTGCGCGGGATCCTTGCCGAAATTGAACGCAAACTACCCCCCGACTAGTCGGGCTGGACATGGGGAGGGGCACCCCGGTCCGGGCTGTCGGGCCCGGCCGGGAAACGGGCGGCTGCCATTGTCGAAATGATTCCCGTAGAATACGCGCCGCGTTCCCTTTATCAATAAGCAATCTATCCTGCTAGGAGCCACGAATGAGCACCCTGGAAGCAAAGGTCAAAAAGATTATCGCGGAGCAGCTGAGCGTCAATGAAGATCAGATCACGCCCCAGGCGTCGTTCGTCGAGGACTTGGGAGCAGATTCTCTGGACACCGTCGAGCTGGTGATGGCTCTGGAGGAGGAGTTTGAGATTGACATCCCGGATGAAGAAGCCGAAAAGATTGTCACCTTCCAGGATGTACTGACCTACATCAAATCTCATACCGGCGAGGCGTCCTGATCCGGCGCTTTGCTCCCGACCCGCATCCGCGGGTCCTTCTTGCATTCCTTCCCCGTACGGATTTTTAGAGCCTCATGACTCGCCGGCGCGTGGTGGTTACCGGACTGGGAATGATTTCGCCCGTGGGCAACGACGTGGCGACCGCCTGGAGCAACGTCCTGGCAGGTCGGTCCGGCATTGGCCCCATTACGTATTACGACGTTTCAAATTACACCACCCGCTTTGGTGGCATGGTCAAAAACTTCAATGCCACCGAATGGCTCGGCGTCAAGGAAGTCCGGCGTACCGATCCGTTCATTCACTTCGGCGTCGCGGCCGCCAAACAGGCGGTCCAGGATGCGGGTCTGGACATCACCGATGCCAACCGCGAGCGCATCGGCATTTATGTCGGGTCCGGCATCGGCGGCATCGGCAGCATCGAGCAGGAGTGCCACACGCTGAAAGACAGCGGACCCAAAAGAGTTTCCCCTTTCTTCGTGCCCAGCTCCATCATCAACATGGTGGCGGGGTACATTTCGATAGAGCTCGGCATTACCGGCCCCAATTTCAGCATGGTATCGGCCTGCGCGACCGCCACCCACAGCATCGGGGTAGCCCTGCGCACCATCCAGTACGGCGACATTGACGTCGGCATTGCCGGCGGTGCCGAACACGGTTCGGCACCCATCGGGCTCGCGGGATTCTGCGCCTCACGCGCACTGTCCACGCGCAACGATGCACCGGAGCAGGCCTCCCGACCGTTTGACCGTGATCGTGACGGCTTCGTGCTGGGTGACGGTGCCGGTGTGGTGGTACTGGAAGAGCTGGAACACGCCCGTCGGCGTGGCGCCCGGATTTATGCCGAGCTGGTAGGGTTCGGCGCGTCCAGCGACGCGCACCACATCACCCTGCCTCCGGACGACGGGCATGGGGCCCGCCGCGCCATACAGTATGCCCTGCGCGATGCAGGGCTCAATCCCTCCGACATCCAGCACATCAACGCCCATGCCACCTCGACCAAGGCGGGTGACGTGGCCGAGACCCTGGCCGTCAAAGCGGCTTTTGGCGACCGCGCGCGCCAACTGATGATCAGTGCCACCAAATCCATGACCGGCCATCTGCTCGGCGCCGCCGGCGGCATCGAAGCGATTTTCACAGTGCTGGCCCTGCGTGACCAGGTGGCACCGCCCACCATCAATCTCGATAATCCCGATGCGGAATGCGACCTGGATTACGTCCCGAAAGCACCGCGCCAGGCCCGGATTGAGGCTGCCCTCTCCAATTCCTTCGGTTTTGGCGGGACCAACGGCACCGTTGCATTCAAGCAATTCCGCTGACACCCCGTCTGCATTCCGCGTCACGCGCGCGGGGTCTGTCGATCTTTTAGCCCTGCACCGGCAGGCGCCGGTGGATTATCCCTTTCTGCTGCAGAGCGTGGCGGATCATCCGTCCACCGGGCGCTACGACATCCTGTTTGCCTTTCCCAGCGCCCACCTGGCCTGTTGCGAGCAACAATTATGGGCCAGCACTGGCGTTCCAATTCTGAATGAAGACTTCTTTGAAAGCCTGTCGGCCTGGGTAAAGCACGAGGGTCCCGCGCGTGGGACCGGTACGCTGCCCTTTGCAGGCGGCTGGTTTCTGTTCCTGGGTTATGAAATGGCCCGGCAGGTGGAACCCGGAATCAGGCTGCCCATCTCCCCCTACCGTTTCCCGGACGCACTCGCCGTGCGTTGTCCAGCGGCTATCGTTTACGACCGCGACCGGCAGGAAATCCATCTGCTGGCTGAAAGCAACCCTGCGTTGCTTGAGCGTCTGGCATGCGACCTTGATTCGGTACGGTCGTCCTCTCCCGGCAGCATGACGTTACGCCCTCTGGTTTTGAGCATCGAGGAAGAGCCGGAACAGAGGTTCATGAAAGGGGTGCACCATATTCTGGAATACCTGCGCGCCGGCGACCTGTTCCAGGTCAATTTGTCCCGTTCCTGGTCGGGCCGGCTTGCACCTGAAATCGCGGCAAGTGAGATCTACGAGCGATTGCGGGTCTGCAACCCGGCACCGTTTGCCGGCATTGCACGGTGGGAGAGCGGTACGGTCATCAGCTCGTCGCCGGAACGACTGGTGGCCCTGTGCGGCCGGGAAGTGCATACCCGCCCCATCGCCGGCACCCGGCCTCGGGGTAACACCCCTCGGTCGGATCAGGAACTGCGAACACAGTTAAGGGCCAACCTCAAGGAACGCGCCGAGCACATCATGCTGATTGATCTGGAACGCAATGATCTTGGCCGGGTCTGTGAAGCCGGTAGTATTCAAGTCAGCGAATTGATGGGGGTTGAATCCTATGCCCACGTTCACCATATCGTCTCCAAGGTACGGGGCCGTCTGCGATCCAACGCTGCGCCCGGCGACGTTTTAAAGGCCGTGTTTCCCGGCGGAACCATTACAGGATGCCCCAAAGTGCGTGCCATGGAGGTCATTGCGGAGCTGGAAGGCACGGGCCGCGGTCC
>JAKEEJ010000156.1 GCA_022616655.1 Nevskiales bacterium
AACAGCACGTAGACCGCGCCGGTGCCGCCGTCCTGTGGCCGTGCGGAGCAGAACGCCAGCACCGCATGATGGCGCCGCAGCCAGCCGTCCACGCGCTGTTTTAATACGGGCCCCGTGCCCTTCGAGCGCAGACCCTTGCCGTGAATGATGCGCACGCAGCGCAGGTCCCGTCTCCGGCACTCGGCCAGAAACCGGGCCACCGCGAGTCCGGCGGTGTCTGAAATCATGCCGTGCAGGTCCAGTTCGTCGCCGAGGTGATACGTGCCGCGCTTCAGCCGACGGAACACGGAGTCCTGCACGCCGTTGCCGCGGTAACTCAGTTCGTCGCCGCTGTCCACCGGCGGTCCTTCCATCATTTCTTTCAGAACGGCGCGTTCATCGGCCTCGCTTTGGCGCGGACGCGGCGAGGGCTTTGGCCCGGTCGGGGGCAGCCGAGGCTGTCCGCTCAGGGGCTTTACGTCCCGCATGGCGGTACGAAACACGTCGGCTTCGTCGTCGGGTTTTTGATTCATGACGGCGGCATTGGGTAACACGTTAAACTAGCGCGGAAAATCCGGCCATGCGAATTCTCCTCTCCAACGACGACGGTTGCCAGGCGCCCGGCCTGCGCTGCCTCGCCGATCATCTGCGACCGCACGCGGAGCTGACCGTGGTGGCGCCCGATCGCAACCGCAGTGGCGCCAGCAATTCGCTGACGCTGCTCAATCCGGTGCGGATTGCGCGACAGGCCGACGGCGTGATCTGCGTGGACGGCACCCCGACCGACTGTGTGCACCTGGCGCTGACCGGTTTGATGGAGCAGGAGCCGGACATGGTGGTGTCCGGCATCAACGCCGGTCCCAACCTCGGGGACGACGTGCTGTATTCGGGTACCGTCGCGGCCGCCATGGAAGGACGCCATCTGGGCCTGCCGGCCATCGCCGTGTCCAGCGCCAGCTCCGATCCCCGGCATTACGGCACCGCGGCACAGGTCACGCTGCGCCTGATTCAGCAGTTGCAGCACGAGACGCTGCCGGCCGACACGATCCTGAACGTGAACGTTCCGGACCTGCCGTACGAACAGCTCAACGGCTTCCGGGTGACACGTGCCGGCAACCGCCACCGCGCCGAGAAGGCCATTGCGTCCAAAGACCCGCGCGGCCGCACGGTGTACTGGATCGCCAACGCCGGTCCGGAGCAGGACTGCGGCCCCGGCACGGATTTTCATGCCGTGGCCGACGGTGCCGTATCCATCACACCGATTGACACGGACCTCACGCACCACAAGGTGCTTGACACCGTGGACCGCTGGGTTCGGAAGATCGGATGAGCGTTCATCATCACGCCAGGGGACTCGGCCTGGCTTCGCCGGCCAGCCGCAAACGCCTGATTGACGAAGTGCGGGCCTGGGGCGTCAAAGATGAACGTGTGTTGAAGGCGCTGGAGCAGGTGCCGCGGCATGAGTTTCTCGAGGATGCGCTCAAGAGCCGCGCGTATGAAAACAACGCGCTGCCGATCGGGCTGGCCCAGACCATTTCCCAGCCGTACATCGTGGCACTGATGACCGAGGCGGTCTTGAGCGAAGACCCGCGATTCACTGCCCCTCACCCCACCGTTGGCTCCGCCAACGGTTCCCCCCTCTCCCCACTGCGTGGGGTGAGGGACGTCGGCCGGCCTGGGGCCGCCGCGTTGCACCGACCGGTGCAACGCGTTTTGGAAATTGGCACCGGCAGCGGATACCAGACCGCGGTACTGGCCGAACTGGTGCCGGTGGTGTTCACGCTGGAACGTTTGCGCGCGCTGTCCGAACGGGCGCGCAGGCGCCTGCACGCACTAGGGTATCCCAACATTTTTTTCAGTTACGGTGACGGCACGGCCGGCTGGTCGGTCCACGCACCCTACGACGCCATCGTGGTTACCGCCGCGGCCGAGCAGGTGCCGCAGGCGCTGCTGGACCAGCTGGCCGTGGGCGGGCGCATGGTCATTCCGGTCGGGCCGTCCGGTTCGCAGTCCCTGCGTCTGATTCACAAGCAGACCTCCGGTGTTTCCTCGCGTGAACTGTCATCCGTCAGCTTTGTTCCATTGTTGGCGGGTCGGGCCTGAGGAGCCGGGAGCCATGGACGTTTGTATGGAGTGGCTGACGCAGCTTTATTCAAACCTCGGTTACCGGGAAATTGTCGTGCTGATGGCGCTGGAGTCCAGTCTGTTTCCGGTGCCGTCGGAGCTGGTCATGGTGCCGGCCGGATACCTGGCAAAATCCGGTTCGCTGAATTTCGCGCTTTGCATTGTGGCCGGGACGGCGGGTTCGGTGATCGGCGCGAGCGCCAATTACCTGTTGGGAAAATATCTGGGCCGCGTCCTGCTGTTGCGTTACGGCAAATACCTGTTGGTGGATGCCCGTAAATATCACGAAGCCGAAGCCCTGTTTTTGAAGAATGCCTATGTCGCCACATTTGTCGGGCGCCTGCTGCCGGTGGTGCGGCATCTGATTTCCCTGCCGGCCGGCGTGTTTGCGATGGCCTGGACGCCGTTCCTGATCCTCACCGCGGCCGGTGCCGCACTCTGGTGTACCGTGCTGGTCGCCGTGGGCTACTACCTGGGCGAGCCGGCGGTTGAAATGATGCGTGCGTATACGCATGAACTGGCCCTGATCGTGGCCGTTGCACTGGTGATTTTTGTGCTGTGGTTTCTGTTGCGCGGTCGACAGCGGAACGGGCCGATGGCATGAACGGCGCAAGGCGAAGGTGGCCGGGGTCGGCGCCCTTTGTGCTCGGCATGCTGATGGTCTTGTCCGGTTGCACCGAGCTGTATCGTTGGACCGATCCACCGCACGGGCGCGCCACGGCACGTCACTACGAACCCCTGGCCGCTGAGGGGCAGTACAGGGTCAAGGCGGGCGATACGGTGTACTCCATCGCGTTCCGGCATCAGCTCGATTTCCGGGATCTGGCCCGCTGGAACGGCATTGGTTCGGATTACCTGATCCGGCCGGGAGATGTGTTGCGCCTGTCGCCCTCGTCCGCCGGCACCGTCGCGTCCGCATCGTCTGCGGGTTCCAGTCGTCCGGCGGCGCGCCCGGAATCGTCCGGTCTTCCGGACGTCGCGCCGCCAGCGCCCCACTCGTGGCAATGGCCGACCGCCGGTTCGGTGGCCAGAACATTCAGCAACGACTCCAAGGGTCTGGATATTGCAGGGACACTGGGGCAGCCGGTGGTGGCAGTGGCGCCGGGCAAAATCGTGTACAGCGGCAGCGCGCTCAAGGGTTATGGCGAACTGGTTATCATCAAGCACAGCGAGTCGCATCTGTCCGCCTACGGCTACAACCGCCGGCGGCTGGTCCAGGAAGGTACGATGATCGCCGCGGGCCAGCCCATCGCCGAATTGGGTCTGGGGCCCGAACAGAAGCCGATGCTGCACTTTGAGGTGCGCGAGAAGGGCAAGCCGGTCAATCCCATGACGTTTTTGCAGGCGCGCTGAACTCGGCGGCGCACCGTTCGACGGGGGGGGGGGGGGTAGAGAGGATGATGAAGAACGTGCTGCTCACACTCGGGTTCTTTCTGCTCGCCGCCTGTGAACAAAATCCGCCGTATTACCCGGGCTACGTTGAGGGCGAGTACATCCGGGTGGCCGTTCCCGTCGCCGGGCAGATCGTGTCGCTCGCGGTCGAACGGGGCACGGAAGTGCCGGCCGGCGCGCCACTGTTCACCCTGGAGCAGGTGCGTGAGCAGGCGGCCGTGGCCGAAGCCGAGGCGCGCCTCGCGGCTGCACGGGCCCAGCTGGCGGACCTGCACAAGGGCAAGCGCGAGGATGAAATCGCCGTAATCCGCGCCCAGGCGGAACAGGCCCGTGCCGATCAGCAGTTGGCCGACGCCCAGTTGAAACGCCAGCAGGAATTGAATTTGAAGGGACTGGTCTCCGCGGAACAGCTGGACCGGGCGCAGACCGAGCGTGAACGATCCGAGGCGCGCGTGCGCGAACTGGAGGCCCAGGTGCGCAGTGCCGAACTGTCCGCGCGCAGCGACACCGTCCGCGCCGCCGCCCAGCAGGTCGGTGCGGCCGAAGCCCAGCTGGCCCAGGTGCGCTGGCTGTTGCAGCAGAAATCACCGCTCGCGCCGGCGGCCGGCCGGGTGGAGGACGTTTATTACCGCGTGGGTGAATGGGTGCCGGCCGGTGCGCCGGTGTTGTCGCTGCTGCCGCCGGAAAACCGCGCGGTACGGTTTTTCGTGCCGGAGCCGATCCTGGGTACGCTCCAGCAAGGGCAGCCCGTGCAGGTGAGCTGCGACGGTTGCGCGTCGCCGGTGACGGCACAGGTCAGTTTTATTGCGTCCGAAGCGGAATTCACGCCGCCGGTGCTTTACAGCCGCGACGCACGCCACAAACTGGTATTCCGGATTGAAGCCAGACCTTTGCCAGAAGCCGCGGGCAGGCTGCACCCCGGCCAGCCGGTGGAGGTTACCCTCGTGCCATGAGCGGGGCGATCATCGAAGTAGAGGGGCTGAGCAAGTCGTTTGACGGAAAGTTTGCAGTCCGGAACCTCTCAATGAGCGTGCGCCAGGGCGAGATTTTCGGATTTCTCGGCCCCAACGGCAGCGGCAAGACCACGTCCATCCGCCTGCTCTGTGGGTTGCTCACGCCCGATGCGGGTCAGGGCCGCTGCCTGGGATTCGACATCCGCCGACACGCGCGCGAGATCAAGCGCCGTGTCGGGTACATGACCCAGGGCTTCAGTTATTACGAGGATCTCTCCGTTCGGGAAAATCTGGAATTCATCGCGTCCATCTACGAGGTTCAGAATCCGCACCTCGTCGTGCAGCGGGCGCTGGAGCAACTGGGGCTTACGCCCCGGCAGAAACAACTGGCCGGCGCACTGTCCGGCGGCTGGAAACAGCGCCTGGCGCTGGCGGCCTGTCTGCTGCACGAACCGAAGTTACTGCTGCTGGATGAGCCGACCGCCGGCGTGGATCCCCAGGCGCGGCGCGAATTCTGGAACGAAATCCACCGGCTGGCCGCCCAGGGCGTGACGGTACTGGTCAGTACGCATTACATGGACGAGGCGGAGCGTTGTCACCGTCTGGCGTACATGACCGATGGCCGTCTGCTGGCGCAGGGTGCGCCGTCGGAGCTGATGGCGGCGTCGGGCCTGGTCACGTGGTCCGTCGGCGGTGGTCACGACCGCGCGCTGGAGCAGCGCCTGCGCGAACTGCCCGCCGTGGAAGACGTTGTGTCTTTCGGGACGACGCTGTACGTCAGCGGTACGGACGCCGCGGCCCTGGAAACACAACTGACGGCGGTCAATGCCGACAGGGGCCTGGTGTACCGGCGGGTCTCCCCCCGGCTGGAAGATGTTTTTGTCCATCTCATGCGCACAGCGGCGGAAGGGCACGCATGAACCGCTGGCTGTCCTGGACACGGCTGGTTGCCGTGATGCGCAAGGAATTCATCCAGATGCGACGCGACCGCATGAGTTTCGCCCTGATGGTCTTTGTGCCCGTTATGCAACTGGTGCTGTTCGGTTACGCACTCAATAACGACCCCCGGCATCTGCCGACCGCCATCATCAGCGGCGACGCGACGTCCGTGACCCGCAGCCTGGTGGCCGCTCTGCAGAATTCCGGCTATTTCAAGCTCACGACGCCACCGGCGAGTCACGCCGAAGCCAGCCGTCTGCTGGAGCTCGGACGGGTGCAATTCGTGATTGACATCCCGGCCGGATTTACCCGTCAGCTGATGCGCGGCGAGACACCGGTGCTGCGGGTGGACGTGGATGCCGCCGATCCGGTGGCCGCCGGCAATGCCATCACGACGCTGTTGCAGCTCTCGCAGCAGGTGCTGAAACAGGAGCGGCTGGCAGTACCGGCGGCCTCGGCCACCGTCAAACCTCCTTTTGAACTCCGCCTGCATCGCCGCTACAACGAGGAAGGCGTCACCGCGTACAACATCGTGCCGGGTCTGATGGGCGTCATCCTCACATTAACGATGGTCATGATGACCGCGCTCGGCGTAACCCGGGAACTGGAGCGGGGGACCCTGGAAAATCTGCTGGCCACTCCGGTGCTGCCGCACGAGGTACTGATGGGCAAGATGGCGCCCTACATCATCGTGGGATACATCCAGGTCGGGGTGGTCCTGCTCGGTGCGGAGGTGCTGTTCCAGGTGCCCATGGCAGGCAGTTTGGGGCTGCTGTCGTTCGGTGTGCTGGCCTTCATCGTGGCCAATCTTACGGTAGGCATTACGTTTTCCAGCCTGGCGCGCAACATGACCCAGGCCATGCAGATGAGTTTTTTCTTCATGCTGCCCAGCATCCTGCTGTCCGGCTTCATGTTTCCGTACCGCGGCATGCCGGAGTGGGCCCAGTGGCTGGGGGAAGTGCTGCCGCTGACGCATTTCTTGCGCCTCGTGCGCGGCATCGTGCTGAAAGGCAGCGGCGCGGCCGACGTCTGGCCGCACGTCTGGCCCCTGCTGGTTTTTACAGGAGTGGTGCTGGCGCTCGGGGTGAAACGGTACCGCCGGACGCTCGACTGACGCCGTTGACCTTCACCCAGCCGGCGGCTGGGTTTTCTGCATGGACGGCCGCTGGGCGAACGCCGCGAACCAGTCCGCGAGTGCGTCGCGGTTCTTGCGCCACTCCAGGTAGGGGAGGCGGAAATCGAGGTAGGCCAGCGCCACACCGGAACTGATTTCGCACCGGCCGGGTGTCGTTTGTGCCAGATGGCCGGTCTCGGCCTGCAGTGCGTCAAGCGCGCGGTGAATGACGGCCGACTGACGATCCAGAAAAGGGGTGTAGTGGATGCTCTCCGGCCGGCGCTTTTCCATGACACTGGCGACGGCCGCATCCAGGATGCCGTCCGCCATCTGAGTACGACGCAAATCCTCCCAGTGCCGGGTGCCGCGCCACCGCGCGATCAGTCCGGCTTTGCGCTGCATCAGGTAATCCAGAATGATCCGGCTGTCCGGCAGGGCCGTGCCGCGCTCGGTCATCAGCGTCGGGACCCTGGAGAGTGGGTTGGCCGCGAGGAATTCCGGCGGCGGGTTGAGCGGGTCAATGACCGCTTCCTCGATCCGCTCCGCGAGCCCCAGTTCCTGAATCGCCACCCGCACCTTGCGGGCATAGGGCGAGGTCAGGTTGCAATACAGCTTCATCTTCATGGCGTATAACCCATTCAAGTCCCGCTCAGGCGGTCCAGGTATTTCTCGGCATCCAATGCCGCCATGCAGCCGCTGCCCGCGCTGGTGACCGCCTGCCGGTAAACCGGGTCCATGACGTCGCCGGCCGCGAATACGCCCGGGACGCTGGTCGCAGTGGCATTGCCCTCACCGCCGTTCCGGACCTTGATGTAGCCGCCCTTCATGTCCAGCTGGTTTTCAAAAATCTGCGTGTTGGGTTGATGTCCGATGGCAATGAACACGCCCTTGGCCGGCATTTCGCGTGTGGCGCCGGTCTTGAGATTCCTGACGCGGAGACCGGTGACACCCGAAGCGTCGCCCAACACCTCGTCGAGTGTGGAATCCCAGATGATTTCGGCCTTGCCTTCGGTTACGCGTTTGAACAGCTTGTCGTGCAGGATTTTCTCGCCACGGAACTTGTCGCGCCGGTGTACGACGGTCACCTTGCTGGCGATGTGGGTCAGGTATAACGTCTCTTCGACGGCGGTATTGCCGCCCCCAATCACCGCCACGTCCTGACCCTTGTAGAAAAAACCGTCACAGGTGGCGCAACCGGACACCCCCTTGCCCTTGTAGGCCGTTTCGGAGGGCAGGCCCAGGTATTTGGCCGAAGCACCGGTGCTCACGATCAGGGCGTCGCAGGTGTAGCGACCCTGATCGCCCTGCAGGACGAAGGGACGTTGTCTGAGATCCACGGCCTGGATGTGATCGCCAATGATCCGGGTTTCGAAACGCTCGGCATGTTTCTGCATGCGCTCCATCAGCGCAGGACCCAGCAGGCCCTCGACGTCTCCGGGCCAGTTGTCCACGTCGGTCGTGGTCATCAATTGACCGCCCTGCTCCAGGCCGGTGATGAGGACGGGCTTCAGGTTGGCACGCGCGGCGTAGATTGCCGCACTGTATCCGGCCGGACCGGAGCCGAGAATGATGAGACGGTGATGCTGGGTGGTCATGAGCTTGAGGGGTGAGGCGTTAGGGCCTGTTAACAATTATTCGGTCACTGCGACGGCGGCCGGTTCCGTGCAGGGCTAGGAACGAGCTCCGCCGCCTAGTGATTCTAGGCCAGGGGCGAGTGACAACGCCATGCGCGAAACCGGCCCCGTCCCGAAGGGTTGCGCCC
>JAKEEJ010000157.1 GCA_022616655.1 Nevskiales bacterium
ACCTCCGGTCGCATCTGCGGAAAAAGCAGCACATCCCGGATGGAGGGCGAATCCGTCAGAAGCATCGCCAGCCGGTCAATGCCCAGTCCGGCGCCGGCCGTGGGCGGCATGCCGTATTCCAGCGCGCGGATGTAGTCGCTGTCGTAGACCATGGCCTCCGCGTCCCCGCGTTCGTGGGCCGCCGCCTGGGCGCGAAAGCGCGCCGCCTGATCGTCCGGGTCGTTAAGTTCGGAGAACCCATTGGCGATCTCGCGTCCGCCGATGAACAGTTCAAACCGGTCGGCGACCTCCGGATTCCGGTCGTTGCGCCGCGCCAGCGGTGAAACTTCGGTTGGATACTCGGTGATGAACGTCGGGTCCAGCAGTCGAGTCTCGACAGTTTTTTCGAAAATCTCGGTCAACAGCTTGCCGGCCCCGTACTCGGGTTTGACGTCGCCGCCGACCTGGCGTGCGTAGTCGGCCAGCGCCTTGCGGTCGCTTAACCGTCCTGCGTCGAGCGCGGCGTTGTGTTGCAAAACCGCCTCGGCCAGGGTCAGGCGCTGGAATGGCGGGCCCAGGTCGCACCCGTGGCCCTGATACGTCAGTTGCGTCTGGCCGCGGGCGCTCAGCGCCGCGTCGCGCAGGAGATTCTCCAGCAGGCCCATCAGCTCCCGGTAATCCGCGTAGGCCTGGTAAAACTCCAGCATCGTGAACTCGGGGTTGTGGCGCGTGGACAAGCCCTCGTTGCGGAAGCTGCGGTTGAGTTCGTAGACCCGCTCCAGGCCGCCAATCACCAGCCGCTTGAGGTACAACTCCGGCGCAATCCGCAGATAAAAATCCCGTCCCAGGGCGTTGTAATGGGTCACAAACGGTTTGGCCACGGCGCCGCCCGGAATCGGCTGCAGCATCGGTGTCTCGACCTCGGTATAACCCAGCGCATCGAAATAATTGCGCACGAAGCGCGTGAGCCGGCCCCGCGTCTCAAACACGCTTTTGACCTCGGGATTCATGATCAGGTCCACGTAGCGCTGGCGGTAGCGCGTTTCGGTGTCGGTCAGTCCGGCCCATTTCTCCGGCAGGGGCCGCAACGACTTTGTCAGCAGCGATATCCGGTTCACACGCAGCGACAATTCACCGGTTCTGGTCTTGAACAATCGGCCTTCGGCGCCCACGATGTCGCCCACATCCCAGTGCTTGAACTCCGCATAAGCCGTCTCGCCCAGCGCCTCCTGCTGGACAAAAATCTGGAGGCGTCCCGACGCGTCCTGCATCTGGCCGAAGCTGGCCTTGCCCATGACGCGTTTGGCCATCAGGCGCCCGGCCACCGCAAACACGCCGGACTCTTCTTCGAGAGATTCGGCCGAACGCGCGCCATACGTACCGCGCAGCTCCTCCGCCAGCGCGTTGCGGCGAAAGTCGTTGGGATAGGCGTTACCGCGAGCGCGCCGTGTCTCCAGCTTCTCGCGACGCTGAGCGATGAGGAAATTTTCGTCTTTTTGTTCGTCCGCCATAAAAGTCCTAAAAACAAATGTCACGCAAAGGTGCAAAGGGCGCAGAGAAGAAATGTTTCATGTTCTTTACCTTTGCGCCTTTGCGCGATTCTTGAATGCCTTTACAGCCCCTGTTTGAGACTCGCTTCGATGAACCGCGTCAGGTCGCCGTCCAACACCCGCTGAGTATCGGCGATCTCCACGCCGGTACGCAGGTCCTTGATGCGCGACTGGTCCAGTACGTAGGAGCGGATCTGATACCCCCATTCGATGTCGGACTTGGAGGCTTCAATTTTCTGTTTCTCGGAATTGCGCTGCTCCATCTCGCGCTCGTAAAGCCGGGCCTTCAGCATCTTCATCGCCCGGTCGCGGTTCTGATGCTGCGAACGTTCGGTCTGACAGGCCACCACGATGCCGCTGGGCACGTGCGTGATACGGATGGCGGACTCCGTTTTGTTGACGTGCTGGCCGCCGGCCCCGCCGGAGCGGTACGTGTCCACTTTGAGATCGGCCGGATTGATCTGGATGTTCACGTCGTCGTCCACCTCGGGCGCAACGAACACCGCGGCAAACGACGTGTGACGCCGCGCGTTGGAATCAAACGGCGACTTGCGCACCAGGCGGTGCACGCCGGTTTCGGTGCGCAGCCAGCCATAGGCATACGGACCTTCCACATAGACCGAGGCGCTTTTGAGGCCCGCCACCTCGCCCGCCGACTGCTCCAGAATCTCGGTCTTGAAACCCTGATCCGAGCAGAAGCGCAGGTACATCCGCAGCAGCATGGCCGCCCAGTCCTGCGCCTCGGTGCCGCCGGTGCCGGCCTGGATGTCGAAGTAGGCGTTATGCGTGTCCATCTCGCCGCTGAACATGCGCTTGAATTCCATGTGCTCGGCGGTTTTCCGCAGCTCCGCCAGCTCGCGGGCGATCTCGGCGGCGGTGGCGGCATCGTTTTCGGATTCGGCCAGTTCCAGCAGGTCGCGGGCCTCGCGCAGGCTGATCTCCGCCCGATCCAGTACACCGATCACGTCGTCCAGGCGCGCCCGTTCCTTGCCCAGGTTCTGGGCCTGTTCGGGGTTGCTCCAGATATCCGGCCGTTCCAGTTCGGCGTTGACCTCGGCCAGCCGGTCGCGCTTGCCGGCGTAGTCAAAGATAGCCCCGCAGAGCGTTGAAGCGCTCTCGCAGGGCGTCCATTTCGTCGTGGATGTTCTGAATGTCCATGGTCAGATCCGGGGGAATCCGGTACGAAACCGTCAGAAGGGGACGAAGTGTATCGGATCGCAGAACCGGCTTCCCGGGACGCTACACTGGCAGGGTGAAAACCACCGAAGTGAGTTGAGATGCGCGTCATTGTCATCGGCTCGGGGCTGCAGGGCGTCACCAGCGCCTGGTTTCTCGCCCGGAACGGCTGCCAGGTCACGGTCCTGGATCGTGAAGATGGCGTCGCACAGGGCACCAGTTATGCCAACGCCGGCATGCTGACCCCCAGCATGGCCGATCCCTGGAATGCACCGGGCGTGTTCCGGCGCCTGCTGCACTATCTGGGCCGCGAAGACGCGCCGCTGCTGCTGCGTCCCGGCGCGTTGCCCTCTCTTCTGGGTTGGGGTATTTCCTTCCTGGCCAACGCGCGGCCGGAAAAATTCCGCGCCAACATGACCAGCAATCTGCAGCTTGCGCTCTACAGTCTCAAGGTCCTGCGCGAACTGCGCGCCGCCCTGGGCTTGAGCTACGACCAGAAAACAGCCGGCACGCTGAAAATCTTCCGGGACACACGGGCCTTCGACGAAGCAGCACAGCGCAGCGAAATTCTGGCGGGCCTCGGTCTGCACGTGAAGGCGCTGAATCCCGGCGAGCTGGTGGCTTTCGAACCGGCGCTGGCCGACGTCCGCGACACTCTGGTCGGCGGCCTGCACTGCCCGGACGATGAATCGGGCGATGCCCGTCTGTTCACCGAGGCGCTAGCGGGACACGCCCGGCAGGCCGGCGTCGAATTCCGCTTCAACACTTCCGTACTGAGCCTGGACTGCACCGGGAATCGCGTTACCGACGTTGCCATCTATAACGAAAAACTGCAGGCCGATGCCGTGGTGGTGGCCGCGGGAAGCTGGAGTCCGCAGCTGCTTAAACCGTTCGGCATCCACTTGCCAGTGTGCCCCGTCAAGGGGTATTCCATCACCGTCCCGGCGGGTATGTGGCCGACACTGCCACAACGACCGGTCATTGATGATGCACTGCATGCCGCGGTGACGCCGCTCGGACAGCGCCTGCGCATCGCGGGCACGGCGGAATTTGCAGGCTACGATCTACGCCTGTCGCCTGCGCGGGTTGAAAATCTGTTCACGTTGTTGTTGGATGTTTTTCCTTCTTTTAAACCGCACCTCGACCGCAGCCAGGCGACGCCCTGGGCGGGATTAAGGCCCATGACCCCCACCGGAGTACCCCTCGTGGGCCGGCTCAAGATTGAAAACCTTTACGTCAACACCGGCCACGGCCATCTTGGCTGGACCCTGGCCGCGGGTTCGGCCAGTCACTTGGCCAGTCTTGTTCACGGCGAACGCCCTCCCATTGACCCCACGCCATACCGGGCGGATCAGTACTGACGCTGGCACGGCTTGTGCGTGCTTTGCCCCTGGACGGACGGTGGCCTGAGGCGCAGGAATGACACACAGGGTCTCCTCCCCCGCTGAAGCTCCGATGCGTCAGTCCGCCGTCCGTCTGACACTGCTTCAATATGATCGTGCACACGAAACAGGCAGTGCCTGCTGATAGTGCATGGCGAACAACTTGAGGGTGTATGCGCCCCAACGGATTGCTCGCGGCACGGCCGAACGGGTGCGACGCCGGCGCCGCACCCCGGAATCCTCCGCGACAAATCCACCAGCGGTAACCGTGGCTTTGAATGGCCAGCATCGGCCAATGTCTGGTCGTCCTTCTTGGACGCCGCTCGAAAGCATTATCAGG
>JAKEEJ010000158.1 GCA_022616655.1 Nevskiales bacterium
GACCGGCTCAGGACGAACGGCGAATCAATGACTTGGGAAAGGAAGGGTCCGTTCGTGGTGAGCTTGTCGAACCATGAACGGACCTTTTCAACAAACTGCTAGGCGGCGGAGCTCGTTCCTAGCCCTGCACGAAACCGGCCGCCGTCGCAGTGACCGAATAATTGTTAACAGGCCCTAGGACAGCCGGCCCGGGTTTTCCGGCGCCGAGGGCGATAAGACTTTTTTTTCACTCCCGACACTGAGGGAGTCCGGGTTGCACGTCCGGGTGCCCGGGAAAATACCGCCGCTGCGTTTGGTTCGCGCCGCCTCTTCGATCAGCGCGCCGTTGATGCGAAGCGCCCGAGTGGCGTAGCCGAACACCAGCGCGGTATCGCAGAGGCTGTTGATCAGGCGCGGCGTGCCCTGGCTGTGGCGGTGCACGAGCGCGCAGGCCTCGTCGTCGAAAAGCGCGCGGTCGCCGCCCGCCACGGCAAGGCGGTGACGGATGTAATCAACGGTTTCAGCGGGGTCGAACGGTTCGATGTGATAGTCCACGGCAATCCGCTGCGCAAACTGTTCGAGATCGGGACGCTGCAGCAGGGTCTTGAGTTCGGGCTGGCCCACCAGAAAAATCTGCAGAATCTGGTTTTTGTCGGCGTTGATGTTCGACAACAGGCGCAGTTCCTCGAGACGGTCCACGCCGAGATTCTGTGCCTCGTCAATGATCAGCAGCGCGCGCCGGTTTCGGGCGTACTGGCTGATCATGAACTCCACCAGCGTGCGGTGCATCGCGACCGCATCTTTGCCCGACCCTTCGAGTTCGTAGGCCTGCAGCACCCACGGCAGAAGCGGGCCGAACGCCCGGTGGGTGTTGGAAATCAGACCGACGGTGACGCGGTCATCAATCTGTGTCAGCAACTGCCGGATCAGCGTGGTCTTGCCGGTGCCGATGGCCCCGGAGAGGACACAAAAATCGGCGTGGGTCGTCAGGCCGTATTCCAGCATGGCCAGTGCCAGACGGTGTTGTTCGCTCGGAAACAGAAACGCCGGATCCGGTTGCAGCAGGAAGGGGCGCTCGCGCAGCCCGTAATGGCGTTCGTACACGTTGGAGCCTGTTATGAACGGGTGAACAGACGCCGGACCGTCCGGAGGGCCCGCTCGACCGGGCCCGACCGTGCCGTCGGAACGACGGTGGATTCGGTACCGGCACTGCGCGATTTGTTGAGGACCGTGCCGATCAGGTGTGTTTTCTGCAGCAGTCCGGCGGCACGCCGCACGTCTTCGGCCGACGTGCGCTCGTCCTCGACCACCAGCAGCACCGCTTCCACGCTCGGCGCGAAGGCCAGCACGTCGGCCGACGCCAGCAGCGGCGGCAGATCGAACACCACGATGCGGGAAGCGTAACGACGCTTGAGTTCATCCACCAGCGCCGCCATGCGCGGCGAGCCCAGCAGTTCGGCCGAGTTGGCCATTGCCCGCCCACCGGGCAGCAACACGAGCCGGCCGATCGCCGACGGGTGTACCAGAAGGTCCGGCAATTCGGCCTCGCCCAGCAGGTAATCGCTCAAGCCGCGCCCGGGCGGGAGCCCGAAACGGGCGTGCAGTTGCGGGTGTTGAAGATCGGCATCCACCAGCAGCACGGTGTGCGAGAGCGCCTGCGACAGACTGACGGCGAGATTAAGGGCCGTCAGGGTTTTGCCTTCGCCGTGCGTGGCGCTCGTGACCGCCAGTGTGTTCCAGCCGTTGTCGCGCAGCCGCTGGAGGACCTGCGTGTGCAGAATCTTGTGGGCGTGCCGGTACGGACCGGCCTCGAACGCGCTGACGATCCGCCGCTCGCGCAGCTGCTGCGGCGACAGCTCCACCCGGCGTGTGTGCGTGTAGCTCACAGGGCCCGCAGGGTCGGTGCTCGGCGGTTCGGGAGGGAGCGTGGCGGTCGCCGATACACGTTCTTCGCGCGCGCGTTCCAGGGCCTGTCGGATGCGTTCCACGGCGATCTATTCCCCCGTCAATACCCGGAGACCCTTGAACCACAGGACGTCCCACGGCATGACCAGGAAAGGTACGAGGATCGCGAACACCACCGCCGCCGCCAGCCCACCGCCCCACAGCCATCGCCGCAGGCGCCGGCGTCGGGCCGCGTCGTCGGCGTCTTCCACGTAGGGAATGACGGACAGTGGTGCGGATTCGAACAGGGCCGTCAGCGCGCGTGTCCCCCGCACGGACGTGTCAAGCGTTTCGGCCGCAAACACGTAGCCGATCCCGGCACCGGCGGACAGGATCAGACCGAGGACCAGCAACAACTCGCGGTTGGGCCGGGTGGGCCGTTCCGGTACCTGCGGGGGGTCAATCAGGGAAAAACGTTCGCCCTTGCGATCCTTCTCCAGTTGCTGGCCGATCTGCGCTTCCATCTGCTTGGAGCGGATCTCGCGGTACTTGATCTGGGCGTTTTCATAATCGCGCCGGAGTTCCAGATAGGCCTTCTCCACGTTCGGTGCCAGCGCCAGCCGCTGTTCGTGGTCGGCCAACCGGGCCGAGATCTCCCCGCGTTTCTGTTCGAGCGCGCGTGTTTCGCTCCGGATGCCCTCCAGCTGCGCCTGCAGCGAGATGTAGGCCGGGTTGTCGGGTTTTTCGAGCAGCGCTTCCGTTTCCGGCGCGCGCCCCGCGAGGACGGCTTCCAGCGACTGGATTTGTGCTTCCAGACGCACGACATCCGGATGGTCGTCCGTGTATTTTTCGCGCACGGCGGCAAGCTCGGTGCGCGCGCGCGCCAGTTCGCGCGCCTGCTGCTGCGCCGATGCCGTCCGGCCGGTCTGCGCTTCCAGACCTTCGATCTCGCGTTCCAGCCGGACGATGTCCGGATGGTCCGGCGAGTAGCGGGCCTGTTTGCCCACCAGCTCCGACTGCGCCGCTTTGAGGCGCGTCACCGGATCCAGCACCCGTTCTCCGGTCGGCGCGTACACCGGGCTGGTCGGGCTCAACTGTGCCAGCTGTCCTTCAAGATAGAACTGGCGCTCGTCCAGGCTGCGCAGCTGGGTCTGCGTGTCCAGCAGCTCGCGTTCGGCGCGCTCGACGCGCTGAAGATTGAGTCCGGTCAGCTCGGGAAGATTGTCCCCGTGGTCTTCCTTGAAACGGGCCAGCCGGGTTTCGAGTTCCGCAATCTCGGTGCTGAGACGGGACGCTTCGTCCCTGAGAAAGTTGAACGCCTCGTCGGCGCGCTCCGTCCGGCTTTTCAGGTTCTCGCTCAGGTAGAGACTGGTGAGCTCGCTGGCCACCCGCTGCGCCAGGTCTGCGCGTGTACTTTCGTAGGTCAGCGTGAAGGCGATGGTGGCTTCCGTCGGTCGTCCCGAGCGCGGATCAATGACGTCGGCACTGATGGGCGCCAGGCGGGTATCGGCGCGCATTTTCGAGAGAATGTCCTCACTGGTTTTTCGTCCGCGCAGATCGGCGTACAGCCCGTATTTGTCGATGACGCCGAGCAGAGTGTCGCGCGTCATCACGCGCTGGCTGATGGTCTGGATGCGCTGCCAGGCGTAGGTCGTGATCATCGAGCGCACCAGATCCGATGGAATGTCCTGTTCTTCAATCAGAATGGTCGCGGTCGAAGTGTAGACCGGCGGCCACACGGCACTGACCAGCAGGCTTAAGGTAAGTATCGTGCCCGCGACCGCGGCGGCCCCTACCCGGCGACGGCGCAGCGCAGCAAGATAATCGGACAACCGCAGGTTCGAAGCATCCATCGTGTCGGATACGGATCTGGCGGATAACGACACAGAGGTACCGCCGGGTTACCCGACCGGCTGAAGCCGTAACGATAGAGAACGCGTGTTAAGGTTCAGTGAACGTTTGTAACTTGCTGAAAAGAGACTGGAAGTTGTCCGTCGTTACCGGCACGACGAAATCGCGTGGGTAATGTCTCAGTTTGAGTTTTTCCGTTTGTCGGATAGTCCTGCGATCTCCTCCAAGCTCCAGACGTGATCTGCAACACGGCCCGTATGACGTTTGACTGACATAAAACTAACACAGCCGTCGGGCAGAATGCCGCGCGCTTTGATGGATCCATGACACCCCGGACGCTGGCCCGTGGTCCGCAGGGTGCCCTGTATCGGCTGGACGTGAAGGGTATGAGGCCGGACGTCCCAGAGAGGATAGTGAATTGAGAACACCATGCTGATTATCGGAATCAACGCTTACCACGGCGACTCGTCGGCCTGCCTGCTCCGTGACGGGCGGCTGGTGGCTGCCGCCGAAGAGGAGCGTTTCCGGCGCGTCAAACACTGGGCCGGTTTTCCCAGCCGGGCGATTCGTTATTGTCTTGAAGAAGGGGGCGTCGGGCTGGACGCGGTGGATCATGTGGCCATCAACAGCAATCCCCGGGCGGGAATCTGGCGCAAGCTCGGCTATACCCTGAGCCGCCGCCCCGGCGTCGGACTCCTCCGGGATCGTCTGCGCAACGCACGCCGGCGTTTGAGCCTGCAACAGGCGCTCGCCGCGGAGTTTACAGAGGCGCCCTTTCGTGGCCGCGTACACCGGATTGAACACCACCGGGCGCACCTGGCCTCGTGTTTTTACGTTTCCCCCTTCGACGAAGCGGTGGCCTTGTCGGTGGACGGCTTCGGCGATTTTGCCAGTGCCGCCTGGGGCATCGGCCGCGACCGGACCCTGTCGGTGGACGGGCGGATTTATTTTCCGCACTCGCTCGGCATTTTCTATCAGGCGCTCACGCAGTACCTCGGTTTTCCGAATTACGGAGATGAATACAAGGTGATGGGACTCGCGCCTTACGGAAAACCGGTGTACGTGTCAGAAATGCGGGAGATGGTGCACCTGCAAGCGGACGGCAGCTATCGCCTGAACCTGGAGTACTTCCGTCATCACACCGGGCGTATCTCCTACACCTGGGACAACGGCGAGCCCGTGATCGGAACCTTGTACAGCCCGGCGCTGACCGACCTGCTTGGACCGGCGCGCACGCCCGACGAGCCTCTCGATCAGCGGCATCGGGACCTCGCGCATTCGGTGCAGGCGATGTACGAAGAGGCGTTTTTCCATCTGCTCGGTGCCTTGCACCGCCGCTACAAAGTTGCACACCTGACGCTGGCCGGCGGGTGTGCCATGAACTCGGTCGCCAACGGAAAAATTTACCATCGCTCGCCGTTCAAACGCGTCTACGTCCAGTCGGCGGCGGGCGACGCCGGCGGCGCCATCGGCGCTGCTTTTGAGGTGTCCCATCGCCTGAATCACGGGGACGAACGGTTCCGGATGGACCACGCCTACTGCGGTCCCGAGTTTTCCGACGGGCAGATCGCCACACTGCTGGACGGACGCGGCACGGCGCTGACGCAGTCGGATTGTGCGCACCAGCGGATCGGTGACGAACAGATTCTGTGCGAACGCACCGCACGGGCGATCGCCGACGGCCGGGTGGTCGGCTGGTTTCAGGGCCGGATGGAGTGGGGACCGCGTGCGCTCGGCAACCGTTCGATTCTGGGCGACCCGCGGCGGGCCGACATGAAGGACATCCTGAACCGCAAGATCAAGCGGCGCGAGTCGTTCCGCCCGTTCGCGCCTTCCATCCTGCGGCAATCGGTGCCGGCCTGGTTCGAAACCGACGACGACGTGCCGTTCATGATGGCGGTGTTCCAGATTCGCGAGGACCAGCGCTCACGGATCCCGGCGGTGACCCACGTGGACGGGTCGGGCCGGCTGCAGACCGTGCATCGCGAGACCAATCCCCGGTACTACCGGCTCATCGAGCGTTTCGGCGAGCTGACGCAGGTGCCGATGGTGCTCAACACCTCGTTCAACGAAAACGAACCGGTGGTGTGCCGGCCGGAAGAGGCCCTCGACTGCTTCCTGCGCACCCGGATGGACGTGCTCGTCCTCGGCAACTGGTTCGTGGAACGCCGGAGCTGACATGGATCGGCGGGAGGCACACGTGGCGACAGGACCGCTGGCGTACGGAGAGGCGGCGGCCGACCTGTCCGTGCTGATCCTGACCCACAACGAGGAAAAGAACATTGACAAATGTCTGACCTCCGTGCGCCCGCTGACCGACAGGATCTACATCGTGGATTCCGGCAGCAACGACCGCACGGTTGAACTGGCGCGCGCGTTCGGGGCCCAGGTGGCGCAGCGTGCCTGGACCACCTACGCCGATCAGTTCAACTGGGGCCTGGATCATTTCGCGTTCCAGACGGGATGGATCCTGCGTCTGGACGCCGACGAGGAACTGACGCCCTCGTTGGTCAAGGCCCTGCGCGGCTTTTTGCGGGCGGCCCCCGCGGACGTGAGCGGCGTGTACCTGCGCCGGCGCGTGTTTTTCTGGGGGCGCTGGATTCGCCACGGGGGCTACTATCCGACCTGGCTGCTGCGCGTGTTCCGCCGCGGCGCCGGGCGCTGCGAGGCCGTGTGGATGGACGAACACATCGTGCTCGGCCACGGCAAAACGGCGTCGCTGCGCGCCGATCTCATTGACCACAACAACAAGGACCTGACGTTCTGGACCGACAAGCACAACCGCTACGCCAGCCGCGAGGTGCTGGACCTGCTGGCGCGGTCGCAGTCATCGGCACCGGCGGACCGCCTCGAACCTTCGCTGGCCGGGTCCCAGCCGCATTCGCGGCGCTGGATGAAGGATCGGATCTACGGGCGCCTGCCGCTCTTCTGGCGCGCCTTCGCTTATTTCATTTACCGCTACGTGCTGCGTCTGGGTTTTCTTGACGGTCGGGAGGGCCTGGTGTTCCATTTTCTGCAGGGCTGCTGGTACCGTTTTCTCGTGGATGCCAAGCTGCATGAGCATCGCCGGAAACCGCGGACGGCGGAGTCCCGGAAGGCGGTCGCCGTCCCATGAGCGCGGTCATCTTTCTCAACCGTTACTTTTTCCCGGACCATTCGTCCACCGGCCAGATGCTCAGCGACCTGGCGTTTGATCTGGCGCGCGCGGGTCACGCGGTACACGTCATCACCGGCCGCCAGATTTATGACGACGCGGAGGCCACGCTCGTGGCGCGGGAAGCGATACAGGGCGTGCGCGTGCACCGCGTGTGGACCACGCGCTTCGGTCGTCAGGGACTGCTCGGCCGGGCCGTGGATTATCTGAGTTTTTACGTCAGTGCCGTGGTGTGTCTGGCGCGCACCGTCCGGCGCGGGGATCGGGTGGTGGTGATGACCGACCCGCCCCTGATCTCGATTCCCGTCGCGGTTGTCGCGCGGCTGCGCGGCGCGTGGCTGATCCACTGGTTGCAGGATCTCTTTCCGGAAATCGCCTGCCGGCTTCGCCTGAAAGCGGTTGCGCCCGTGGCGCCGCTGTTGCGCGTGCTGCGCAACGCGTCGCTGCGCGCGGCACACCTGAACGTCGTGCTCGGCGAACGCATGGCCCGGCGGGTGGCCGACGAAGGGATCCCGCCCGATCGAATCCGGATCATCCACAACTGGTCGGACGGGTCGCAGATCCGTCCGGTCGCGCCCGCGGACAATGCTTTGCGTGCAGCGTGGGGTCTGCAGGACCGGTTCGTGGCCGGGTACTCCGGAAACATGGGCCGTGTGCACGAATTCGACACGATCCTCGCGGCCATGCAGGAGCTGGTCGGGGACGAACGGATCGTTTTTCTCTTCATC
>JAKEEJ010000023.1 GCA_022616655.1 Nevskiales bacterium
ATCTGGAAATCCGTCATGGCGAATTTGTCGCCATTGTCGGTCAGAGCGGTTCCGGCAAATCCACCCTGATGAACGTCCTCGGATGTCTGGACGTGCCGTCGGCGGGACGCTATGAAGTCAATGGGCTCGCGGTTCATCGCCTGAATGCGGATCAACTGGCACGGTTGAGACGCGAGACGTTCGGGTTCATTTTTCAACGCTACCATCTCGTGCCCAGCCTGACGGCACTTGAGAATACCGAGATCCCCGCGGTGTACACCGGCCTGGCGCCCGACCGGCGGCGTGCCCGGGCCCGGGAACTGCTCGAAACCCTGGGCCTGGGCGAGCGTCTGCATCACCGGCCGGGTGAGCTTTCGGGGGGTCAGCAGCAGCGCGTCAGCATTGCACGCGCACTCATGAACGGTGCCGAGGTGATTCTGGCGGATGAACCGACGGGTGCGCTGGACGCCGAAACCGGCGACAGCGTGCTCGGCATCCTGCGTCAACTGTACGCACAGGGTCATACCATCGTCGTGGTGACCCACGACGAGCAGGTCGCGGCGCAGGCGCAGCGCAGGGTCCGGCTCAAGGACGGCCACGTCGTTGAAGATCAGGGATGGGAGCCGACCGCAAAGCCCGAAGCCGTGACGGCGACGGCACACCGTGAACCACGGCCGCTGGTAATTTTGCAGCAGTCGCTGAAAGTAGCCCTGCGCACGCTGGCCCTGAACCGGCTGCGCACGGCACTGACGCTGTTGGGCATCGTCATCGGCGCCGGGTCGGTGGTGGCCATGCTGGGCATCGGTGAAGGTGCGACACAGGCGGTCGTTGCAAAAATTCAATCCACGGGGGCCAATCTGCTGACCGTCAATCGCGGTGCCGGTATGACGCGCGGCTCCGGTCGTGACGTGCGTTCTTTTCTGGCCGGCGACATCGCAGCGCTGGCCGTTCTTCCCGGCGTTGAAGCGGCGATCCCCGAGTCTGAAATGACCGTGACGGTGCGATATGAAAACCGCGACGCGCAGGTTTCTGCGGTCGGTACCGGACCGGCGTACCCCGTGGTGCGCAACTGGCCGGTGGAGCGGGGTGTGTTTTTTACCGACGACCATGAGCGGCGATCGGCACGGGTTCTGCTACTGGGGGCCACCACTGCGAACAACCTGTTTACGGATAGAGACCCGGTCGGACAGTACCTGCTGGTGAACAAGACCCCCTTCCAGGTCATTGGTGTGATGCAGGCCAAGGGCGCGTCCGGCACCGGCAGTTACGATCCCGACGACCGGGTGTGGGTGCCGGCCAGCACCTACGGTACGCACCTGTCAGGCCAGCGCTGGTACCGCAACATGATCGTAAAAGCGGCCGATGGAGAAGACCTTGACGTCCTCCAGGGACAGCTAGAAGCCCTGTTGCTCACACGCCACGGCCATCTGGATTTCAGCATCCGCAATTCAGCGGACATCATCCGCACCGTCAGTGAAACGCGGCAGACATTCACCTTGTTATTGGGGTTCATTGCCGTCATTTCGCTGGTGGTCGGCGGCATTGGGGTCATGAACATCATGCTGGTGTCCGTGATTGAGCGGATTTCGGAAATCGGCATCCGCATGGCCGTCGGCGCGCGGCCGCGCGACGTGATGATCCAGTTTCTGATTGAGGCGGTGACCGTGTGCTTCCTGGGCGGATTGATAGGCGTTGTTCTGGGTGCCGCCAGTGGTTACGCCATGGCCTGGTTCGGCAGCTGGACCATGGTGTTGCGGGCGGAGCCGATGTTGCTCGCGTTTGGTTGTGCGTTTCTGACGGGGGTGGTCTTTGGTTTCTTCCCCGCGCGCAAGGCAGCCGGCCTGTCACCGGTCGAAGCGCTGAACCGAGAATGACTCTGCGACGGTCTGCGATGCTGCTGCTGCCGCTTCTGGGCGCTTGTGCGGTGACCCACCATCCGTCGCCGTTACCGGAAGCCCCTGAACGCTGGCGCACCGAACTCAATGCCGCCGCCGCCGTGGTGCCCGACTGGTGGCGGGTGTTTGCGGACGAAGCCCTCTCAAATCTGCTGGAGCAGGCTGCGCTCCACAATCTGGATCTGGCCGCGGCCGACCAGCGCGTCGCCCAGGCACGCGCCAGCCTGCAACAGGCGCACGGGCAGCAGTGGCCGGTGGTGACCGCCGGTGCGCTGGGAAGCAAGGCCGAAGGCAAGGCTGAATACGGCCAACTGAGTCTCGATGCGTCCTATACGCTCGATCTGTGGAGCGCAGACCGGGCGCGCGCCTTCGGCACACAGGCGGACCTGGATGCGGCCATCGCCAGCCGTGCCTTCACGGCCTGGCGCCTCGGCACTTCCGTTGCTCAGCTGTACTTTGAGCGCCGCGCCCTTGATGAGCGCCTGGCGCTGGCCACGGACGGACTGGCGGCGGCGCAGCGCACCTTTCAGTTGACACAGGAGCGTTACCGGAGCGGCCTGGTGTCGGGCCTGGATCTGGCCCTGGCCGAAACCGCGATCGCCACCGAACAGGCCAACGTGATTGCCGTGCAGCAGGCACGCGATGAAGCCCACAATGCCATGGCCCTGCTGCTGGGTCGTGCTCCTGCTGAACTGGAAGCATGGGTCGGCGCCGAGCCTTCACTGCTTGAATTGGAATTGGTGCCGGTGCCGGCGGCGCTGCCTGCCGAAGTTCTGGCGCGGCGGCCCGATATCCGCATCCAGGAAGCACAATTGCGCGCGGCCGATGCGGACATCACGGTGGCGCGGGCAAAACTGTTTCCATCGCTCACGCTCAGTGCCGGGGGGTTGATCGTGCACGGCGTGGCCGGAATGGTCGCGGAAGCCAGTGCCAGTCTGGTGCAGGTCGTGTTCGACGGCGGTGAGCGTCGCGCGGGCGTCCGTCTGGCGGAGGCCCGCTACGCCGAGCTGCTGGACAATTACCGGGCCGGCGTGCTGAACGCCCTGGTTGAAATTGAAAATGCGCTGGCGCGAGTCAAATGGCTGACGGAACGCGAGGGGAATGACCGGGTCACGCTGCAGGCCGCACAGCGCGCTTTTCAGTTATCACAGATCCGCTACGAATCCGGTCTTGAGAGCGCCCTGACCCTGCTCTCATCCCAGAGCTCTTTTTTGCGTGCGCGTGACCGGTTGTTGCAGGCGCGTTCTGAACGCGTGCAGGCACTGGTGGCCCTGTATGCGGGAATGGTAGGTTTTTAAAACCGGTTCATATCCCCCGGACGATGGGGGGTGAATGCGGTAATGGTGTGCAGGCCCTAACATAGCGCGCCTGATGACGACGTTGGCATCGAAATTCCGAGGGTATGCGTGGATTGCCGCAGTTGCGGGTGTAAGCCTGGCGCTGCTCGCATTTTTCGCTTACGTGCTGGTTCTGGATCGGGAGGTGCGCCTGCGTTTTGCCGGTGCGCGCTGGGCGTTGCCCGCGCAGGTGTATGCCGCGCCGCTGGAGATTTATCCGGGGCTTGCGCTCGGTCAGAAAGCCTTTCAGGGAGAGTTGGGACGGCTCGGGTACCGCCCGGCCAGAAAACTGGCGGGCCCGGGCAGTTTTGCCGTCGGCCGTGACCGGGTACAGGTCCATACCCGGCCGTTTTCATTCTGGGATGGATCCCAGCCGGCCGCCCGGGTCGAGGTGATTTTCGCCTCGTCGCAGGTGTCGGAAATTTCCGATCTTGCCGGAGGGCAGGGCAGGACCCTGCTGCGGCTGGACCCGCTGCTGATTGGCAGCCTCTATCCCACCCAGGGTGAGGACCGCGTTCTGGTCAAGCTGGGGGAAGTGCCGGCGCTGCTTCCGGCCGGTCTGATTTATATCGAGGACCGCCATTTTCTGAATCATTCGGGACTCGATCCGAAAGCCATCCTGCGGGCCCTCTGGGCCAATCTGCGCGCCGGACGCACCGTGCAGGGCGGCAGCACCATCACCCAACAGCTGGTCCGGAATTTTTTTCTGACGCTCGAGCGCAAATGGACGCGCAAAATCAATGAAGCGCTGATGGCGCTGTTGCTGGAGCTGCATTATTCCAAAGAAGACATTCTCGAAGCCTATCTCAACGAAGTGCATCTCGGTCAGGACGGCGGGCGCGCCATCCACGGATTCGGGCTTGGCAGTCAGTTCTATTTCAACAAGCCGCTCAGTGAATTGCAGCCGCAGGAGATTGCCCTGCTGATCGCCCTGGTCAAGGGGCCCTCGTTCTACAACCCGCGCAAACACCCCGAGCGGGCCCGGGAACGACGCGACCTGGTCCTGTCATTGCTGACAGAGGCGGGCATGCTGAAATCGGACGAGTACGAGACCGCCATCAGGAAAAATCTGGGCGTGGCCAGCGACACCGGCGGCGGTGCCGCACAGTACCCGGCTTTCGTGGATCTGGTGAAACGGCAGCTGAAGGGTCAGTATCCCGAGACCGAATTGACCCACGAAGGCCTGCGCGTGTTCACCACGCTCGATCCGCGCGCGCAGGAGGCCCTGGAGAAGCGGGTACTGGACGGGTTGCCACGTCTGGAGAAAAGTCACGGCATGAGCCCCGGTACGCTGAACGGGGCCGGTGTGGTGACCCGTGTGGAAGGCGGGGAGGTCCTGGCCCTGGTCGGCGGGCGCGAGGTACGTTATCCGGGATTCAACCGGGCCTTGGACGCCCGCCGGCCGATGGGATCGCTGATCAAGCCGTTTGTTTATCTGGCGGCCTTGATGCAGCCGGACCGTTACGGTCTTTTCAGCACTGTTCCGGACGAGCCCATCGAGATAAAAATGGACAGCGGTGCCGTTTGGGCTCCGCAGAACTACGATCAGCAGGCGCACGGACCGGTGCCGCTCTACCTGGCTCTGGCCAAAAGTTACAACCTGGCCACCGTGCACCTGGGCCTGGACATCGGGATCAGCAACGTATGCGAAATTATCCGTGCGGCCGGACTGTTCGAAGCGCCCCCGCCACGGCCTTCGCTGCTGCTCGGTGCCGTGGACATGGCGCCGCTGGAAGTGGCCCAGCTGTACAACACACTGGCGGCTTCAGGCTATCAGGCGCCACTGCTTTCGATCCGCGAAGTGTTGACCAGGGAGGGACAACCTCTGACCCGTTATCCGCTACGGATACAGCGGACCCTGCCCGAAGCGCCGGTCTACCTTCTCAACTGGGCGCTGGAGCAGACCCTGCGAATCGGTACGGGGGCCTCCGCGTATTCCTACGTTGCACCCGAGGTACGGCTGGCCGGGAAAACCGGTACCACGGACGATCTGCGCGACAGCTGGTTTGTCGGTTATGGCGATGACCGCGTGGTGACGATCTGGATTGGTCGTGACGACAATCAGCCGGCCGGGCTTACGGGCGCCTCCGGTGCCCTGCAAATCTGGGCGCCTCTGGTGCGGAATCTTGAAGTCAAAAGTTTCAACCCGGTCGTACCGCCGGAGATCGAGCCGGTTCTGATCAATCCGGAAGACGGTCTGCGCGCAGACCGCGCCTGTGCCGGTGCGGTTGAGGTACCCTATATGACCGGTCACGCACCGGAGTCTTACTCTCCCTGCGCCGGCTGGCACTCTCCATTCCGCTGGTTTCGCCGTCATTGATGAACTATCTTCCTTCGCTCCGGATGGCATTGCTCGGCGTGCTGCTTGCCGGCTGTACGCCGACGCGCGGCACGCGGGAGGCGTACGCACCGCCGGATACCCGCCAGACGTACCCGGTGGATCCGGGCACCCTCGGCGTTCCAGCCCCTTACGGCGAACCGGGAGAGACCGGCCGGTTCCCGCGCAAGGCCGAGGAGGTCAGCAGTCCGGTGGTGTTGGCGCTGCTCCGTCAGGCACACGGCGAACTGGCCGCCGGTCATGCCGAACAGGCCACGGCCACGCTGGAGCGCGCTTTGCGGATCGAGCCGCGCAACCCCTTCATCTGGCAGCAACTGGCCGACACCCATTTGCAACGCCACCTGCCGGATCAGGCCGAGAGCGTGGCGCAACGTTCCAACGGCCTGTCGTACGGCAATCCTTATATTGAAGTTGAAAACTGGCGTCTCATCGCCGCCGCGCGTCAGGCCAGGGGCGATCAACGGGGCGCACAGCAGGCGCAAGAGAAAGCGAACGAACTGCACCGACAGTTGGACGATTGATGCGCTCGCTGTTTGAAGCGGACGGCCCGCTCGCGCGACACATTGACGGCTACGCGCCGCGTACCGTTCAGGCCGACATGGCCGAGGCTGTGGCTTCGGCACTGCAAGAACACAGTACCCTGGTGGTGGAGGCCGGCACCGGCACCGGCAAAACATTCGCCTACCTCGTCCCCGCGCTGCTGGCCGGCCGCCGTGTGGTGATTTCCACCGGTACGCTGAACCTTCAGGATCAGCTTTTCCACCGCGATCTTCCCCGGGTGCGCGCCGCGCTGGAGCGGCCGCTGCGGGTCAGCCTGCTGAAGGGCCGCGGCAACTACGTTTGCCGCCACCGGCTGCACAAGGCCTTGCAGCAACCCGCGGCCCGGCACGAACTGACCCCACTGCACGAACTGCAAAACTGGGTGCAGAAGACCGAGAGCGGCGAATGGCAGGAATCGGGCGTGGTCTCCGACGATGATCCACTGCTCCCGCGGGTAACGTCCACGGCCGAGAACTGCCTGGGCAGCCGCTGCGAGGATTTCGAACAGTGCTTCGTGGTCAAGGCACGGCGCAACGCCCAGACGGCAGACGTGCTGGTGATCAATCATCACCTGCTGTTCGCCGACTTTGTACTGAAAGAAGAAGGGTTCGGGGAAATCCTGCCGGGAGCCGAGGCGGTGATCGTGGACGAAGCGCACCAGCTGCCGGAGATTGCCGCACGTTTTTTTGGCAGCGCGGTTTCCACGCGCCAGTTGCACAGTCTGGTGCAGGACAGTCTTGCCGAGGCCGTTGCGCTGGGCGATGTGCCGGATCTCAAACAGGCAGCGTCGGACCTCGCGGAAGCCACCGCCGGGCTGGAAGCCTGTTTTGCGGACCTCAAAGTCCGGGAACGGCTGGATATTTTCCGGCAGCGCGGCAGAACCGAAAAAGTGCTGACGAACGTCCAGGAAACCCTGCAGGTGCTCGCGCAGCAGCTCAAAGCTCTGGCGGAACGGACGCCCGACCTGGCGGCCTGCGCGGCGCGTTCTGTGGACCTGGCGTCGCAGCTGGAGGGGCTGCTGGCCGCAGACACACCGGACCGGATCGCCTGGGTGGAGAGCATCGGCCGTGGCGGCAGCCTGCGTATGACACCCATCCGTGTGGACGGTGATTTCCAACGCCTGCGCGATGCTCACGGCGGCGCCTGGATTTTTACCTCGGCGACACTGGCCGCCGGTCAGGACTTTTCGCATTTCTGCGGGCAGCTGGGACTGCAGGAGGCGCGCACCCTGCGTCTGGAGAGTCCGTTCGATTTCGAACGTCAGGCCCGGCTGTACCTTCCTCAGGGATTGCCCGATCCCAATGACGCGAATTACACCGGCGGCGTGGTGCAAACCGTGTTGCCGCTGATTGAGGCCAGCGGGGGCGGCGTGTTCGTCCTTTGCACCAGCCACCGTGCCTTGCGGGAAATCGCGGAACGTCTGCGCGTCGAACTGACCGCTCCGGAAATGCCGTTGCTGGTGCAGGGCCGGAGTTCGCGCCGCGAATTGCTGGACGCTTTTACCCGTTCCGGCAACGGGGTTCTGGTCGGTACCGCGAGTTTCTGGGAGGGCGTGGACGTGCGCGGCCCGGCCCTGCGCGTCGTAATCATAGACCGCTTGCCGTTTGCCGCGCTGGGCGATCCCGTGTTCGAAGCGCGCCTGGACGCGATTCGCAGAGAAGGCGGTGATCCCTTCATGGAATATCAGTTGCCGCAGGCCATCATGGCTTTGCGGCAGGGTGCGGGCCGTCTGATTCGCGATCCGCAGGATCAGGGTCTGCTGGTGTTGTGCGACCCGCGGCTGCGCTCTCGCCCTTACGGCCGGCGCATTCTTGCCAGTCTGCCGCCCATGCCGGTGGTAAAGGACCTGGCGGAAGCACGTGCGTGGTTGAACCGGATCCAGAAAGCAGCATGAGCATTCCCGCCGCAAGAGGGCGCTACCTGGCCGTGGATACGGCCACCGAAGCCTGTTCCGTTGCGCTCTGGATGGAGGGGCGAGTGCTGGAGAAATTCGCGGTCGCGCAGCGCGAACACACGCAAAAACTGTTGCCCATGATTCGGGAAGTACTAGCCGAAGGCGGTACCTCGGTTGCCCGGCTCGATGGCATCGCCTGTGGCGGACGACACCGAGTTGACGCTCGCGGGAGCCGTAGGCGCCGTAGGCGGCATCGTGTTCTGTTTTCGTCCCGGCGGCGCGAGCCACCTCGTCGGCCTGGACG
>JAKEEJ010000024.1 GCA_022616655.1 Nevskiales bacterium
ATCCCGACGTGGTGCGGGCAGAGTTCGGATTCGGAAAAGAATTCCAGGTGCTGATGGGGATCTGTTTCGGCTACGAGGATCCGGCCGTACCGGCCAACGCGTTGCGCTCCACCCGGGCGGAACTCGCCGAGGCAGTGGTGTTTAAAAGTTAGCTTTTGCGCGCCAAGGAGGCCCTATGTTCGAATCGCAGTGTTTTTTTCGTGAAATAAATCTTGTGTGCCGCGGCCTTGCCCTTGTCGGCCTGTGCAGCCTAGCTTGGCCCCTGCTCGGAGTGGGCGCGGACGCTTACACCCCTGCAACGGGCAATCTGAAGGTGACGGTAGAGAAAGCGACATGGACGGATCCGGCGCGCGGCGGGCGCCCGGTCAAGGTGATGATCTACGCGCCGGCCCTTTCCGAAGGGATGGGCCCTTTCCCACTCATCCCTTTCTCTCATGGCTTCGGCGAAACTTATGAAACCTATGCCCAGCACGGCAAACGCTGGGCGGCCAGCGGGTACATCACCATCGTCGTGAATCACCAGGGAACCGACCGTGACGCGATGAAGAGTAAGCGACCAAGCACGGACTTCTCACTCCGGCCGGCCGACATCCGTTTTGTCATTGACCAGGCCCTCTCGCCCGCGCAGGACAACCCGCTGTTGAAGGGCAGAGTGGACGCCAGCCGCATCGGAATGTCCGGCCACTCGCTGGGGTCCTCAACTTCGCTTGCGATGATCGGCCTGCAGTCGGCGCCCGATCCCAAAACCGGCAAACGCGAGTCGTGGGCGGATCCGCGCGTCAAGGCGGCGATTGTCATGTCGCCCCAGATTGGCGGTGCGGCCGGCGGCGGCGCCACACCGCTGGAAAAGTTCCTCGACATCCACTCGTGGGACAACGTCCAGAAACCCGTCCTGTTCTGGATTGGGAGCCGTGACGCCGGCAACGGCAAGCTGAGGGACAATCCCATGCTGCGCCAACTGGCGTACGATCATGCTCCGAGCCCCGACAAGCACGAGATCAATATCATCAATGCTCAGCACCATGCCTGGAGCGACACCCCGCCCTGGTACGGGGGCGACCCGCGCGACCCGCATCACTACGACTGGATCGACCAGGCCGACCTCGCGTTTCTTGACGCCTACGTCAAGGAAATCCCGGAAGCGCGCGCCTGGCTGAATTGCAAAGTGCTCGAGCAGACCACCACGCCCTCCGGCCATCGCCTGGGCGACGCATCAGCCGAGTACGGCGTTATTCAGCGCAATGTCGCTCCGAAAGAGGAACTGGCCAAAACCTGTCCCTCCATCAGGACTCCAAAGGGAAAGTAAGATGCCGCACACAACTACCCGGCCCTATCGCCCTGGCGAGGCATCCCAGGCACTGGCGCTCGGCCTTGTGCTGCTGATTCCCGGGATTTCGTGCACGGCCGCTCCTCCCGATGGGCTTTACAAGCCGGCGGCCGGCCCACTGGCAGTGGAAAGCGTTCCGCGGGTCAGTCTGCAAGACACCAAACGCGGCAAAGAAGTCCAGATGCGCGTGACGTTCCCGCGTGAAGGAGGACCGTATCCATTGATTCTCTATTCGCACTATTCCGGCGGGAACAAAGACGGCTACGTACCCCTGGTCCGCCATTGGGTCGGTCACGGCTACGTCGTCATCCAGCCCAACCATTCGGACTCGCCGCAGGTGGGCGGCCAGCGCGGGGCCCAGGCACGGGGCGATTTCCCCAACCGGCCCCTGGACATGAGCTTTATCCTCGACTCGCTGGATGCGATCGAGAAAGACGTCCCGACGCTAAAGGGCAAGATTGATCGGGCACGAATCGCCGCCGGCGGGCACTACATCGGCGGCGGCACCGCAGAATGGCTGGGTGGCCTGACGCGGGAATTTGGACAAGAGAAACACATGTCGCGCAAAGATGCGCGCATTCAGGCGGTATTGACGATGTCCCCCACCGGCACCGGTCAAGGCGTGACCCAGGACTCCTGGCAGGGCATCACCATTCCGATGCTGGTCATGACCGGCACCGAGGACAAAAGCACCCGGACCCAGAATCCCCCCGAATGGCGCACCGAACCCTTTCTCTACGCGCCCAAAGGCGAAAAATATCTCGCAGTGATTGAAGGAGGTGGCGGCCGCTACGGCGGTGCCGCCGAAGAAGGAGCCGTGGAAGACCTCAAGGACGCGGATCGCGCCGTGGCGGATCTCACGCTTTCTCTCACCCTGGCCTTCTGGGACGCTTATCTGAAAGCAGACGCGCAGGCACTCAAGGCCCTTCAGTCCGGTGCCATTGCGCGGGACGGCAAGAAGAAGGTTGATTTCCGTAGCAAATAATTCAGACCCGGGCGCATAACTCCGCGTGACGGTGGCCGGGCGAAGCCCATGCAGCCCGGGGCCTTGCCGTTGAAAAATCGTATATTAAGGCTGCACATCTTGTACACTACGACCACCTTTTGAAGGGCTACCCCTCCCTGAGCTTCAATGCAGTCGGGTATTGCTTCAATCCTCGGGGCGGAAGCACCTTCAATTACAGAAAATAGCCAGCGTTTGTCCCTGCAAACGCATCCTGTGTGAGGTTGATATGCGCTCCAATACATCCGCCGCTGCCGTGACCCAGACTTCCAAAGCCGTTCCGAGTGTCAAGCTCCTGATTGGCGGTGAATGGGTTGAATCCAAAACGACCCAGTGGCGTGACGTCATCAATCCGGCGACCCAGGAAGTGCTGGCGCGTGTGCCCTTCGCCACGCCGCAGGAGCTCAACGCCGCCGTTGCAGCGGCCAAGGAAGCCTTCAAAACCTGGCGCAAAACGCCCATCGGAGCGCGCGCCCGCATCTTTCTCAAGTATCAGCAGCTGATCCGGGATCACATGAAGGAACTGGCGGTGATTCTCACCACCGAACAGGGCAAGACCCTGTCCGACGCCGAAGGAGATATCTTCCGCGGCCTGGAAGTGGTCGAGCACGCCGCCAACATCGGCACGCTGCAGATGGGCGAGCTGGCCACCAATGTCGCCGGCAGCGTGGACACGTACACCGTATTGCAGCCGCTCGGCGTCTGCGCCGGCATCACCCCCTTCAATTTCCCCGCGATGATTCCGTTGTGGATGTTTCCGATGGCGATTGCCACGGGCAACACCTTTGTGCTGAAACCCAGCGAACAGGACCCCATGGTCACCACGCGCCTGGTGGAGCTGGCGCTGGAAGCCGGCATCCCCAAGGGCGTTCTCAACCTGGTCCACGGTGGCGAAGCGGTCGTGAACGGCCTCTGCGACCACCCGGACATCAAGGCCGTGTCCTTTGTCGGTTCTACTCGTGTGGGCACGCACGTGTATCAGCGCGCAACGCTGACCGGCAAGCGTGTGCAGTGCATGATGGGCGCGAAGAACCACGCCATTGTGCTGCCGGACGCCAACAAGGAACAGACCCTCAACAACCTGGTCGGCGCCGCGTTCGGCGCGGCCGGCCAGCGCTGCATGGCGGTGTCGGCCGCCGTGCTCGTCGGCGAAGCGCGATCCTGGATCCCGGATATCGTGACCAAAACACACGGGCTCAAGGTCAACGCCGGCACCGAAGCCGGCACCGACGTCGGGCCGGTTATTTCCCGCGCGGCGCACGAACGCATCTGTGGTCTGATTGAACGGGGCATCGCCGAAGGCGCCAAGCTCGAACTGGACGGCCGCCGCCTGTCGGTCAAAGGATATGAAAACGGCAATTTCATCGGGCCGACGATTTTTTCCGGCGTGAAGCCGGGCATGACGATTTACGATCAGGAAATCTTCGGACCGGTGCTGATCATCCTCTCCGCGGCCTCACTCGACGAGGCCATCGCGCTGATCAACGCCAATCCCAACGGCAACGGCACGGCCATCTTCACGCAGTCCGGCGCCGCGGCCCGGAAGTTCCAGGAAGACATTGACGTGGGGCAGGTCGGCATCAATGTGCCCATCCCGGTGCCGGTCCCCCTGTTCTCGTTTACCGGTTCACGGGCCTCGAAGCTCGGCGACCTCGGTCCGTACGGCAAACAGGTGATTCTGTTCTACACGCAGACCAAAACCATCACCGCGCGCTGGTTTGACGACCGTACGCTGTCGGGCGGCGTCAATACGACCATCTCGTTGCACTAGCCCGAAAACGGCTGTGGAGTTCGCGCTCACCGACGAACAGCGCGCCCTGCAAGCTGCGGCGCGCGATTTTGCGCGCCATGAACTGGCGCCGAATGCAGCCCGCTGGGACCGGGACGCCGAATTTCCGCGCGACACGATTGCCAAGGCCGGTGAACTGGGATTCTGCGGGGTCTATACGCCCGAGGCCCACGGCGGGCTGGGCTTGAAACGCCTCGATGCCGCGATGATCTTCGAGGAATTGGCGGCCGGCTGTACCAGCACCACGGCCTACCTCACGATTCACAACATGGTGTCGTGGATGGTGGCCACGTGGGCGCAGGCCCCGGTGCTGGCGCACTGGACCACCCGGCTCGCCAGCGGTCAGGCGCTGGGCAGCTACTGCCTGACCGAACCCGGGGCGGGGTCCGACGCGGCGGCACTGAAGACGCGCGCCGAGAAACACGGCGACCGTTACATTCTGAACGGCACCAAGGCGTTCATTTCGGGCGCCGGCGCGACGGATCTGCTCGTGGTCATGGCTCGCACCGGCGCTGACGGCCCCAAGGGCATCAGTGCCTTCGCAGTACCGACCGACACCCCAGGCATCCAGTACGGCAAGAAAGAATCCAAAATGGGCTGGAACAGCCAGCCTACGCGCCAGGTCAGTTTCGACCGGGTCGAGATTCCTGAAGATCACCGGCTCGGCGCCGAAGGGGAGGGCTTCACCCTCGCCATGAAAGGCCTGGACGGCGGACGCATCAACATCGCCGCCTGCTCCGTCGGCACCGCGCAGTCGGCATTGGAATACGCCCAGGCTTATCTCAACGTGCGCAAACAATTCGGCCGCGAACTTTCGCAGTTTCAGGCCCTGCAGTTCCGGATGGCAGACATGATCACGGAACTGGTGGCCGCGCGGCAGATGATCCGCCTTGCCGCGTGGAAGCTCGACACCGGCAGTTCCGATGCGACGACGTACTGCGCCATGGCCAAGCGCTACGCGACCGACATCGGGTTCGAGGTTGCCAATGCCGCGCTGCAACTGCACGGCGGTTACGGCTATATCCGCGAGCTGCCGCTGGAGCGTCACGTTCGCGACAGCCGCGTTCACCAGATTCTGGAAGGCACCAACGAAATCATGCGGGTGATCATCGCCCGCGCCATTCTGCGTGACGGCGCCACCGAAGAACTGCGATGAACGACCCTCCCACTCTGCGACTTGAAAAACGCGGCCATACGGCGGTCCTCACGTTCTGCAATCCACCGGCCCACGTCTGGACCGTCGAAAGTCTTAAAGCGCTGAAACGCCTGCTGGACGATCTCGACGCCGACCGTACGGTTTACGCGCTGGTCATAACCGGCGACGGAACCAAATTCTTCTCCGCGGGCGCCGATCTGAATCTGTTCGCCGACGGCGACAAGGCGCGAGCCGAGGAAATGGCCCGTTGCTTTGGGGTTGCCTTCGAAGCGCTGACCGCGTTTCGCGGCGTAACCGTTGCCGCCATCAACGGCTACGCCATGGGCGGCGGGCTCGAAGTCGCGCTGGCCTGCGACCTCCGCATCGCGGAAGCTCACGCGCAAATGGCCCTGCCGGAAGCGTCCGTGGGTCTGCTGCCCTGTGCCGGCGGCACGCAGAACCTGTCCTGGCTGGTGGGCGAGGGTTGGGCCAAACGCATG
>JAKEEJ010000025.1 GCA_022616655.1 Nevskiales bacterium
GGTGCCGGGACTGGTCATGATGACGGTGATCCAGAACGCCTTTGCCAACACCAGCTCTTCGCTGATTCAGTCCAAGGTCATGGGCAACCTGGTGTTTCTGCTGATGGCGCCGCTGGGCGCCTTCGAATGGTTCGCCGCCTACGTGCTGGCCGCCCTGGTGCGTTGCGCCGTAGTGGCCGCGGCCATGCTGGCGGTGACGCAGCTGTTCGTGCCGCTGCCGCTGCATTCCGCCGGGGCGCTGCTGGCCGTGTTCATTCTGGCCAGCGCCACTCTGGCCGTATTTGGCATCATCGCCAGCATTCTGGCGCAGAAGTTCGACCACATCGCCGCCTTTACCAACTTCTTCATCCTGCCGCTGGCCTTCCTCTCCGGGGTGTTCTACTCGGTGCATGCGCTGCCGGCGTTCTGGTATCACGCTTCGCACCTGAACCCGTTCTTCTACATGATTGACGGCTTCCGCTGGGGCTTTTTCGGAATCGCCGACGTGCCGCTGTGGCTCAGCCTGCTCTGGTGCACGGGCTTTTTCGTGCTGTCTTCAGCCGTCTGTCTGTGGATGCTGGCGACGGGCTACAAGCTGAGGCAGTGAGACGGGAGACGGGAGACGGGAGACGGGAGACGGGAGACGGGAGACGGGAGACGGAAAAAGCACATGACAAAAGATGAAATAAAGCAACTGATTGAGTCCGGACTGCCCGGAGCTTCTGCGCTGGTGAGAGGCGATGACGGGCAGCATTTTGAGGCGGAAGTCGTGTACAAAGGCTTTGCGGGAAAGTCGGTCATTCAACAGCACCGCATGGTGTATGCAACCCTGGGCGAGAAAATGGGCCGCGATATTCATGCTCTGCAATTGAAGACCAGAACAGATTGACTCGCGCCAAGAACGCAAAAGCCGCAAAGAAAAATCAGACGTATGAAAAAACCAAAATGCACAGAGTTTTTAGTTCAGTACATTTGTAGTCCTTGGCGCCCTTTGCGTTCTCTGCGCGAAAGCTTTTTCTGATTTTCCATGGACAAACTGCTGATTGAAGGTGGCGTGAAGCTCGATGGCGAAATCCGCGCCTCCGGCGCCAAAAACGCCACGCTGCCGATTCTCTGCGCCTCGCTGCTGATGGACGAACCGCTGACCGTCCGCAACGTGCCGCACCTGGAAGACGTCACCACCTGCAACCGCCTGCTGCGACAGATGGGCGTCGAAGTGACGATGGCCGAACGCGACACACTGGTGGTGGACGCGCGCCCGCTCACCTCCTGCACAGCACCCTACGAGCTGGTGAAAACCATGCGCGCCTCGATTCTGGTGCTGGGGCCACTGCTGGCGCGGCGCGGCGAGGCGCACGTGTCCCTGCCCGGCGGCTGCGCCATCGGCGCGCGTCCCGTGGACCTGCACCTGATGGGGCTGTCCGCCATGGGCGCGGAGATCACGGTCGAAGGCGGCTTCATCCACGCCCGCGCCGGCCGACTGCGCGGAACGCACATCGCCCTGGAAACGGTGACGGTCACCGGTACCGAGAACCTGATGATGGCCGCGTGTCTGGCCGAGGGCGAAACCGTGCTCGACAACGCCGCGCGCGAACCGGAGGTGGTGGACCTGGCCCGCTGTCTGAACGCCATGGGCGCGCGCATCCAGGGCGCGGGCTCGTCCCGGCTCACGATTCAGGGCGTGCCCCGGCTGCACGGCGCGGAACACCGCGTGTTGCCGGACCGCATCGAAACCGGCACGTACCTGGTGGCCGGCGCCCTGACGCGCGGCCGCGTGCGCGTCCGCGAAACCGACCCCACGCTGCTCGAAGCGGTACTGCAGAAACTACAGGCGGCGGGTGCGACGCTGACGAGCGGCCCCGACTGGATTGCGCTGGACATGCACCACCGGCGCCCGCGCGCGGTGGACGTCCGTACCGGCCCGCATCCCGGCTTTCCCACCGACATGCAGGCCCAGTTCATGGCCCTGGGCTGCGTCGCGGAGGGTGCGGGCACCATCGTGGAAACCGTGTTCGAGAACCGCTTCATGCACGCCCTGGAATTGCAGCGGCTGGGGGCGGACATCCGGATCGAGGACAACACCGCGGTCGTGACCGGCCGGGAATTCCTGACGGCGGCACCGGTGATGGCCACCGATTTGCGCGCCTCGGCTTCGCTGGTTCTGGCCGGTCTGGTGGCGGACGGCGAAACGAAAGTGGACCGCATCTACCACATTGACCGCGGCTACGAGCACATCGAGGAAAAATTGCACCAGCTCGGCGCCCGGATCCGCCGGATTAACACGTAAAACACGCTCGCGCAAAGATCGCTAAGATCGCAAGGTGAAAAAATAGCGGTCTGACTCTTGGTGTCCTTTGCGTTCTTTGCGCGAAAATTCTTTGGCATGAATCTTTGACATGAATCCGAAACTCACCCTCGCCCTGTCCAAGGGTCGCATTCTCGAGGAAAGCGGACCGTTGCTGTCCCGTCTCGGCCTCGCCCCGGCGTCCGGGCTGGACGACCGCCGGCTGCGTGTGCCCTCACAGGATCCGGGGGTGCAGCTGCTCATCATCCGGTCTGCCGATGTGCCCACCTATGTGGAATACGGCGCCGCTGACATGGGCATTGTCGGCAAGGACGTGCTGATGGAACACGGCGGCGAAGCGCTCTACGAACCGCTGGACCTGGAACTGGCGAAGTGTCGCCTGGTGGTGGCCGGTTCCGCCAGAACGAAAAACGCCCCTACCCCTGCCCTCCCCCGCGAGCGGGGGAGGGAGAGGGAGGCCCCCACCCCTGCCCCCCCCCGCGAGCGGGGGAGGGAGAGGGAGGGGGCACGTCCGCGGGTTGCCACCAAGTACCCGGAAATCACCCGCCGCCACTTTGCCGGCAAAGGTCAGCAGGTGGAGATCATCAAGCTCTACGGCTCCATGGAACTGGCGCCGCTGATGGGGCTGAGCGATTACATCGTGGACCTGGTCAATACCGGCCGCACACTCAAGGCCAATGGGCTCAGGGAAGTGGAAACCCTCGCCCGCATCAGTGCACGGCTGGTGGTGAACAAGGCCGCCATGAAGATGAAGCACGCCCTGCTCCGCGCCTGGCTGGATAAATTCCGGGCGGGCGTCTCGGGCCGCACACAAAGACGGAACTAAAACCGGTGGCGCTGTTGAATATCGTCAGACTCGACACCCGCGAACCCGGCTTTGAGTCCGCCTGGACGCGCCTGCTCAATCGTCACACGGAGCAGGACGCCAAGCTGGCGGCAACGGTGGCAGACATCGTTGAAGATGTGCGCCGCCGCGGCGACGCCGCGCTGCTCGAATACACCGCGCGTTTCGACCCGCTGAACGCAGCGACTGTTGCGGAACTGGAAATCCCGGCCGCGCGGCGTCAGCAGGCCTGGGACGCACTGGAACCCGAACTGAAAACGGCGCTGCAAACCGCCGCCGAGCGCATTCGCGCCTACGCGGAACACCAGACGCTGACGCCCTTCGAATTCAGTGACCGTCACGGCAACCGGCTGGGACAGCGCATCACGCCGCTCGACCGCGTCGGCCTGTACGTTCCCGGCGGCAAAGCCGCCTACCCGTCCTCGGTACTCATGAACGCCATCCCGGCCAAAGTCGCCGGCGTGGGCGAGCTCATCCTGTGCGTGCCGGCGCCGCGCGGCGAACTCAACCCGGTGGTTCTGGCCGCCGCCCATCTGACCGGCGTGGATCGCGTGTTCATGCTGGGCGGCGCGCAGGCCATCGCCGCGCTCGCGTTCGGTACGGCCACGGTCCCGGCCGTGGACAAAATCACCGGCCCGGGCAATGCCTACGTCGCCGCCGCCAAACGGCTGGTGTTCGGACAGGTCGGCATTGACGCGATCGCGGGGCCGTCCGAGATCGCCGTGATCTGCGACGGCAAAACCGACCCGCACTGGATCGCCATGGACCTGTTCTCACAGGCCGAGCACGACGAGGACGCGCAAGCGCTGCTGCTGTCGCCCGATCCCGAATTTCTCACTCGGGTGGCCGCGGCCATGGACGAGCATCTCGGCTCCCTGCCCCGCGCAAACATCGTGCGCGCCGCGCTGTCTGCCCGCGGTGCGCTGATTCTCACGCGCGATCTGAGCGAGGCCGTGGAACTCGCCAACCGCGCCGCGCCGGAACACCTGGAACTGTCGGTGGACAATCCGGACGCCTGGCTGTCGCAGGTGCGGCACGCCGGCGCCGTGTTTCTCGGCCGCTGCACACCGGAAAGCGTCGGCGATTACTGCGCCGGCCCCAATCATGTTCTGCCCACGGCGCGCGCGGCACGCTACGCCAGCCCGCTGGGCGTCTACGAATTCCAGAAACGTACCAGTGTCATCGGCTGCACGCCGGACGGCGCCAAGGCGCTGGCGGACATCGCCGCCACGCTGGCCGAGGCCGAGGGCCTGCAGGCGCACGCGCGCAGCGCGCGGCAGCGCGGATAAAAGAGGACACCATGCTCCGGCGGGTGAGGGGCTTCTTTATTTCTCCCCTCCCCTTGAGGGAGGGGGTAGGGGGAGGGGTGCAGCGCGCTTGGCGCGCTGTGAGCGGGTTCTACATCTGAAACCGCCTGTTCCGCCTTGCGGGCGGGCGACTTTCTTCCCGCAAGAAAGTCGCCAAAGAGCTCGGCTCCACCGCGCCGCTCCTTCGGAGTTCCCTCAACGGCTCAGGGCTCGGGGGACGCCCGTAAACTCGGCCGGTTA
>JAKEEJ010000159.1 GCA_022616655.1 Nevskiales bacterium
CGTGAGAAAGCGCTGATTGCGCTCGCGGTCGCCCACTCCGAAAAGTGCCCGTATTGCATTGATGCTTACACCACCGCCTGTCTGGAAGCCGGCGCCAACCCGGCGCAGATGACCGAAGCGGTGCACGTGGCCGCGGCGATGAAAGCCGGCATCACGCTGGTGCACTCCGTCCAGATGAACAACCACCTCGACAAGCTGGTGTTATGAGCGTTGTTGTTCCGCTGCGGCAGGAGGCCGCGCCGGGCCGTTACGACTTCAATCGGCTGCTGGAATCGCGCGGCCTTTCGTTGCCGCCCGCGTCCATCGAAACGCTGCAGGTCAACATCACCAAAACCTGCAACCAGGCCTGCCGTCACTGTCACGTGGACGCCTCGCCCGCTCGCACCGAAAAACTGTCGCGCGCCGGCGTTGAAAAACTGCTGGACATCCTGACCCGCCATCCGCAGATCAAGAATCTTGATATCACGGGCGGCGCCCCCGAGCTGCACCCCGACTTCGACTGGCTGGTGGCCGAGACGGCCCGGCTCGGCCGGCACGTCATGGTGCGGCACAACCTCACGGTGCAGTTCGACGGCCATCCGCACACCGGCGAGAGCAAAGAATATCTGCCGGAGTTCTACGCCCGGCATCGCGTCGAGGTCATCTCTTCACTGCCGTACTACCAGGAATACTTCACCGATGCCCAGCGCGGCAGCGGCGTGTTTCAGAAAAGCATCCAGGGCCTGCAACGCCTGAACACGCGGGGCTACGGGCAGGAGGGCGGCGGTCTGACCCTGAACCTGGTCTACAACCCCGTCGGTCCGTACCTGCCGGCGGCTCAGGCTGCGCTGGAAGCCGACTACAAGCGTGAGCTGAAAGACAAGTTTGGAATTGTGTTCAACGGCCTGTTCACCATCACCAACATGCCCATCAACCGTTTCAGGTTGCACCTGGAAAAATCCGGACAGTACGAGGCGTACATGGAAAAGCTGCTGGCCGCCTTCAATCCGGGCGCGGCACACGGGGTGATGTGCCGCAGCCTGATCAGTGTCGGCCACGACGGGGCGATCTACGACTGCGACTTCAACCAGATGCTTGACATGCAGGTCGGCAGCGGCGGCCGGCCCGCCACGATTTTCGATTTCGATTTCGACGCACTGATGCGGCGCCGCATCCGTTTCGATTCCCACTGCCTGGGCTGCACGGCCGGCGCCGGTTCGTCCTGCGGCGGGGCGACGGCGTAAACTCTTCCCTCGGGGTCAACCGCGATCCCCAAAGGAGGAAGCCATGAACGCCAAACCTTATCTCTACGTTTCAGCTTCGATATTCACCCTGATGGCGCTGATGCATCGGGTGCGTATCCTTCAGGGTTGGCCGGTGCAGTTGGGGGAGCAGACGATCCCCATGACCGCCTCCTGGGTCGGGATCGTCATCGCCGGTGGCCTCGCCCTGTGGGGCTTCTGCGCCCGCGCGGACGGTGGCCGCCAAACCGTTGTGAACCGTGCAGGCTTTGCAGGTTGCGGAATCGTCGGCCGGATGACGGCCGGCCTGTTTCTGGCAGCCTTGCTGTTGTCCGCCCCAGTCCGTTTCGCCGAGGCCGCAGCGGAGGATGTCGAACTCATCGAAAACCTCGCCTATCGGGAAGGTAACCCGGCCTGGACGCTTGATCTGGCACTACCCCGGTCACAGGGATCTACGCGGCGTCCCGCCCTGGTCATCATTCACGGGGGCGGCTGGCGCAGCGGCGACAAGGCGGATGCCCGGTTTCGTAATTTGCTGTTCGAATATGCCGTCAAAGGCTACGTCACCGTTTCCCTCAACTACCGGCTGAGCGGCGAAGCCCCGTTCCCGGCCAGCGTGGAGGACGTGAAGACGGCGGTCCGCTGGTTGCGTGCCCACGCTGGAAAATACGATGTGGATCCCGGACGCATCGGTGCTTACGGTAACTCGGCCGGTGCCCACCTGGCCGCGATGCTCGGGCTGGTCGGTCCCGACGTCGGCCTGGAAGGCGACGGCCCGTATCGGGATCAGTCCAGCCTTGTGCAGGCCGTGTGTGTGTCCGCCACAGCCACCGACTTCATTCATTTCGAAGGCGGGAACGGGAAAAATGCGGTTCAGCAATTCCTGGCTGGACCTGCCGCATCGCTCTCCGAGCGGACACGACGGGCATCACCCCTGACGTACGTCCACGCAAAAGCACCGCCATTTCTGATCATTCACGGCACGAACGACGCCACGGTCCCGTTCAGTCAGGGAGCATCGCTGGCCGAAGCGCTCAAGACGGCCGGTGCAAACGTCACCTTCCTGGAAATCAAAGAGGGCAGCCACAAAGCGATGTTCGAGAAGGGATCGGTGACAAAACCGGCCATGGAGGCATTTTTCGCACGCACCCTCAAGCCGGCCGCAAAGAACACAAAGTCATGAGGGTTACAGGAAAGGCCGTGCCTCATGTCTTGAAGACGGTACTGATCGCGTGTGCCGCTTTCGTTCTGGGTGGAATCCAGTGCATGGCGGCCCCGGTTCCGGGTACGGTTGCGCGAACCCTCGAGGTCGGCACCTTGAGCCGTACGTATTACCTGCATGTACCCTCCAACCTGCCGAAAGACATGGCCGTGCCCCTGGTGCTGATGTTTCACGGTGGCAGCGGCACACCGGCCTTTGCCGAACGGGAAAGCAAATTCAGTGAGCTGGCGGATCGGGAGCATTTCCTGGTCGCTTACCCGGAAGGCATCGGCAAGAGCTGGAACGATGGCCGTGGAGTCCAGGCCATTAAGGCCCAGCGCGACGAGGTGGACGACCTCGCTTTCATTTCGGCGCTGCTGGACGACGTGGCTAAAGACTACAAGGTGGATCCCAGGCGGGTGTTCTCCACCGGTATCAGCAACGGCGCAATCTTTTCGCACTACCTGGCGGCGAACCGGTCGTCACGGATTGCAGCCATCGCGCCGGTGGTGGGCGGATTGCCGGAGCCCTCGAGCGTTCACTTCAAGCCGGAGCAGCCGGTGTCGGTGCTGATTCTGCAGGGGACCGATGATCCGCTGGTGCCTTATAACGGTGGCGACGTGACGCCGCCGGGAGTGGGCAAGCGCGGCAAAATCGTCGCCACGGACGAAGCGGTCAGGCAGTGGGTCGCACACAATGCGTGCCGGCGCGAGCCAGTGACGGAAGATCTGATGGACACGAATGCCGCCGACGGCTGTCGTGTGAAGAAGTTCACCTATGCGAAGGGCAAGGACGGCACGGAAGTGGTGCTCTACCGGATGGCGGGAGCCGGTCATGCCTGGCCGGACGGATTGCAATATCTGCCCGAAAAAATCATCGGCAAGGTGTGTCGTGATTTCGACGGCGCCGCGGTCATCTGGGAGTTTTTCAAGGCGCATCCGAAGCCGTGACATGAAATACGCCCTAATGGCGGCATGAAAGATCCCTCCGCGGATTCCCTTTTCGGTCTGCTGCAGCCGGCCCGGCGGACCGCAGTGGTGGACGTCGGTGCAAACCCGATTGACGGGGTTCCGCCGTACAAGCCCCTGCTGGACCGGGGGTTGTGCACGGTCGTCGGCTTTGAACCGCAGAAATCTGCGTTGGACGTGCTCCAGAAAAATCGGGGGCCGCTCGAAACCTATCTGCCGTATGCGATAGGGGATGGCTCCGTGCAGACGCTGCACATTTGTGCGGCTCCGGGAATGACCGGTTTTCTGAAGCCGGATGTGCGCTCGCTCTCCATCTATACGCCTTTTCTGGAATTCGGGCGGGTGGTCGCCACGGAGCCGATGCAGACGCACACGCTCGACTCCATTGGGGAGATAAAAGCGCTCGATTTTCTCAAGATTGATGTTCAGGGCTCGGAGCTGGCCGTGTTCCGCTCCGGGCGGCAGAAGCTGGCCGGAGCCGTGGCCGTTCAGACCGAGGTTTCGTTCGTACCGCTCTACGAGAACCAGCCCCCGCTCGGACTCCTCGATACGGAGCTGCGCGCCCAGGGGTTCATCCCACATGCCCTGGCCGAACTCCGGCGATGGATGATCTCGCCGTTGATGAGAAACAACGACCCGCACCGCCCCTTGAATCAACTGCTCGAAGCGGACCTGGTCTACGTGCGTGACTTCCGGAACCCGGAATCGTTGACGGACGAGCAGTTGAAACATCTGGCCCTGGTCGCGCATCACGGCTATCGCTCGTTCGACCTTGCCCTGTTCTGTCTTCTGGCGCTGGAGAAGCGGGGCCGCCTGGCGCACGGGGTGCAGGATTTTTACCTGGGTCTGCTTCGTTCCATCAAGGCTGGAGAAAAGGACAGCGAAACAAAGGGGCGCGGGTAATCCTTTCCGATGTTGTCACGGTTACAGACTCTTAACCGTCGTCAGTTGCTGCAGGTAGCGATTCGGGCTCCGTGCCTTTCGGTAACTGTTTGCTGGTCTTGGCGCCGAGCTGCTTGAGTTCTTCCGCGCGGTCCACGAGGCTGCCGCGGCCTTCGGAGAGCTTGTTGCGCGCAGCCTGGTAGGCCTTGCCGGTGGTGTCGAGGGCACGGCCGAGCTTGTCGAGGTCATCCACCAGGCCCACGAACTTGTTGTAGAGCCTGCCGGCCTTGTCGGCGATGTCGGCGGCATTGCGGCTCTGGCGCTCAAAGCGCCACAGGTTTTCCACGGTGCGCAGGGTGGGCAGCAGGGTGGAAGGGCACACCAGACCGATGTTGCGCGCCAGTGCTTCCTCAAACAGCCGTGGCTCGGTGCGTACGGCCTCGATATAGGCGGCTTCGCTCGGCACGAACATCAGCACAAAGTCCAGCGTCTGGAGGCCGTCCAGATTCTGGTACTCCTTGGCGGAGAGCGACTGCACGTGCGTGCGCACCGAGGCCACGTGCTCGGCCAGGGCGGCAGCGTGTGCTTCGTCGGTACCGGCTTCGGTGGCGCGCACAAAGGCGGCGAGCGAAACCTTGGCGTCAATCACGATATCGCGGTGGTCGGGCAGGTGTACCACCGCGTCCGGCCGCCGCCGTCCGCCATCCTCGGCCCTGGCGGTGAACTGTGTTTCGTACTCGCGGCCGCGCGTGAGTCCGGACTGTTCCAGGATGCGTTCCAGAATCATCTCGCCCCAGTTGCCCTGGGTTTTGCTCTGGCCCTTGAGGGCGGTGGTGAGGTCGCGCGCGTCCTCGGCGACTTTCTGGTTGAGGTCCTGCAGGCTGCGAATCTGCTGGAACAGGGCAACGCGGTCGCGGGTTTCCTTGTCGTAAGTGTCCCGGACCTGCTGCTCGAAGCCGCTGATGCGTTCGCGCAGGGGTTTCAGGATCTGCTCGAGATTTTCGCGGTTCTGGTCGGTGAAGCGCCTGGATTTGTCTTCCAGGATGTCCTGGGCGAGCTGTTTGAAGCGCGTTTCAAGCATGGGCGCCTGCACGGCGGCGTTTTCGCGCTCGGTCGCCAGGGCGGCCTGTGCGCCGGCCAGCTCACTTTGGGTTTTTACCAGCGCTGCCGCCGCGCGAATTCCGGCGAAAAGATAGCCGACCAGGGCGCCGGCAAGCGCGGCACCCAGCGCGAGCGCGGCGGCGGCTAGAGAACTCATCCGGACATTGTAATGGCGGCGTGCGGTACCACGACCGCGGCGTGTTCAGTGATGGGCGTGGCGGGGTGCGCGGTGATGCGACGTGTGCTTGCGCGCGAAGGCCTGCAGGAATTCCATCTGGTCTGCCAGGATGCGGCGGTTCTGCAAAATCAGGTACTCCGCCAGATTGGGCGTGTAAGGTACGGCCAGCAGTTTCATGCCGGCTTCTTCCGGCAGGCGGTCGTCCTTGCGCTGGTTGCAGTGCTTGCAGGCGGTGACGCAGTTCTCCCACACGCATCCGCCCCCGCGCGAGACGGGGACGACGTGATCGCGCGTGAGCTGCGAGGCGGGGAACTGGTGCCCGCAGTACAGGCACAGATTGTGGTCGCGCTGGAACAGGGTGCGATTGTTCAGCAACGGTACGCCGCGCTCGAAGCGCCGCGAGCGGTCGCCGACGGCAACAATCGAGCCGATTTCAACCTGCGAGGGTTGCCCGGTGGCCGCGCAAATGCCGCCGTGAATGACAAAGCGCTGCTTGCCCGCTTCCCACACGATGCGGTCGCGGGCGTAGAGCGTGACGGTGGACTGCCAGGAAATCCACGACACCGGCAGCCCGCCGGTATCCAGTTTTAGGACGGCGGGGATCATTTCAGTCAATGGCCAATTGCCACTTCACGTCAGAACCATGCAACACGTCAATTTGACACTGAAACCGGCTGAAGACGCAAGGATTCTGCAAAACCCGCTCGCGCACAGGCCTACTCGTCAAACGATTGCGCCAGTTGTTCGCGCAGCCACAGGTTGGCCGGTTCTTTGTCTGCATTGGCGTGCCAGTAGAGGTAGGCGTCCAGCGGCGGCATGTCGAAGGGCAGGGGCAGGATCTGGTTGCCGAACGGCCGGTTGGTGACGCGCGCGTAGTGCCGGGGCATGGTCAGGATCAGGTCCGTCTGGCTCACGACCCGGCACGCGGCGAAGTAGTGCTGGCAACGCAGGCGGATGCGGCGTTTGAGGCCCTGGCGGCTGAGCTCCATATCCTCAACTCCTGGTCCTGTGCGGCGTGAACTCACCAGAATATGGTGCAGCCGCAGGTAACTCACGAGGTCCAGCTTCTTCCGCACCACGGGGTGTCCCTTGCGCGCGACCACGACCATGCGGTCGAGCGAAATTTTCCGACGGCGGATGTCGTCGGACAGTGGCAACTGCACGTCCAGTGCCACGTCCAGTGCGCCCGAGGACAGCCCCGACTCCAGGTCGCGCCGTTCGGCGTGTACGGCGGAGATGTCCACCGACGGAGCGTCGCGGCTCACGCGTTGCAGCAACGGTGGCAGCACGGTCGGCTCCAGCACGTCGCGCAGCGCCACCGTGAAGTGTTTCTGCGTGGTGGCGGGATCGAAGCATTCGAGTTCGTTCAACGCGATTTCCAGGCCGCGCAAGGCCCGGCGCACCGGTTCGATCAGGGTACGTGCCAGCGGCGTCGGTACCGTCGTGCGCCCTTCGCGCGCAAACAACGGGTCGTCAAACAGGTGGCGCAGGCGGCCGAGCGAATGGCTGAGGGCGGGTTGCGTCAGGTGCAGTTTGCCGGCGGCCCGGGTCAGGGTGCCCTCGGTGTAGATCGTGTCCAGCACCACGAGAAGGTTGAGGTCAATCCTGCTTAGATGCATGGAATTTATATCACGTGATTCAAATTATTCATTTGAATGATTCTATGGCCGGGCCTAAGCTGCGGCAAATTGCCCGCGGTTTCATTCTGATGGGACAGATCTATCTGGTACGTCACGGCCAGGCCTCGTTCGGCGCGGCCGACTACGACCAGTTATCGGAAGTGGGGACCGAGCAATCGCGCCTGCTGGGGCGCTGGTTTGCCGGATGTGGCCTGCGCTTGGGCGGGGTCGTGACGGGCAGCCTGCGGCGTCACCGACAGACGGCCGAGGCGTGCACGTCGGTGCTGCCGGCGGCGTTCCGGCCGCCGGCGGCATGGTCCACCGATCCGGGGTTTGATGAATACGATCATCACCAGGTGTTGGCTCGTTACCGGCCGGAGTTTTCCAGTCTGGCGGCGACCCACGAGATTCTGGCCCGCGCCGGAAACCCGCGCCGGGCGTTCCAGCAGATTTTCTTCGAGGCCATGCAGCGCTGGATGAGCGGTCGCCACGATGCGGAGTATCGTGAATCCTGGTCCGGCTTCCGGGCCCGGACGGCCGCGGCACTGCAACGTCTGATTGAACAGACCGGACCCTCACAAACCGCCGTCGTGTTCACGTCCGGCGGGCCGATCGCCGCCATTTGCCAAGAACTGTTGAACGTCCCGGAGGCCAAGGCCCTGGAGCTGAACACCGTGATGGTCAACAGCGCCGTCACCCGACTGCTCTATCGGTCGGACCGGCCGGACGGGCCGGATCGCCGGATCAGTCTCAGCTACTTCAACAATTTTGCGCATTTGGAACAGACCCGACAGCCGGACATCATCACTTACCGTTAATGGGAGACACCGTGACTCATCCAGACCCCAAGAAGTTTTTCGATCTTTCCGGGAAAATCGCCCTCGTGACGGGCGCCAGTCGTGGCATCGGCGAGTCCATTGCCAAGACACTGGCCGCGTATGGCGCGCGGGTCATCGTTTCCAGCCGCAAGGCCCCCGAGTGCGAGCGGGTGGTGAAGGAGATCACGTCCGCCGGCGGCAAGGCCGAGGTGCGCACCTGCCATATCGGCGACCTGGACCAGATTCACTCGATCTTCGACGCGATCAAATCCGAGCACGGCCGTCTCGACATTCTGGTCAACAACGCCGCCGCCAGCCCGTATTACGGCCCCATCGTGGACACCGACCTCGGCGCGTTCCAGAAGACCGTGGACGTCAACATCCGTGGTTACTTCTTCATGTCGGCGCAGGGAGCCAAGTTGATGGCGAAGAACGGCGGCGGCGCCATCGTCAACGTCGCGTCCATCAACGGCGTGATTCCCGGTGATCTGCAGGGTATCTACTCCATCACCAAGGCGGCGGTCATTTCGATGACCCAGGCCTTTGCCAAGGAATGCGCCCCACAGCACGTGCGCGTGAACGCGCTGCTGCCCGGCGGGACCGACACCAAGTTCGCTGCCACCCTGATCCGGACCGACGTTTTTGAGAAGTTCAAGTGGCACATTCCGATGGGCCGTGCCGCGCAACCCGATGAAATGGCCGGCGCGGTGCTGTATCTCGTTTCGCCTTCGGCCAGCTACACCACCGGCGCCTGTCTGGTAGTGGACGGCGGTTACCTGGTGGTCTGATCCCGGATCAAACAGCACCCGTGAAAGACCTCAAAGGAAAAACCGCCGTCGTCACCGGCGCCGCCAGCGGCATCGGGCGCGAGCTGGCGCTCCTGTGCGCGCAGGAGGGCATGCACACGGTGCTGGCCGACGTGGACGAAAACGGCTTGCGGGAAACCGCCGGCCTGCTGCCGCCCGGCGCGCGACATACGGAAGTGAAATGCGACGTGGCCCGGCCGGACAGTGTGGAGCGCCTGGCCGAACAGACCTATGCGACGTTCGGCGCGGCGCATCTGCTGTTCAACAACGCCGGCGTTTCCGTGGGCGGGCCAGCCTGGACCGCGACGCCGGAGGACTGGAAGTGGGTGTTCGACGTGAATCTGATGGGGGTGGCGTACGGCATCCGCAGCTTTGTGCCGCGCATGCTGAAGCAGGGCGATGAATGCCACGTCGTCAACACCGCCTCGGCCGCGGGGCTGGTGTCCACGCCGGGTGTCAGCCTCTACACCGTCAGCAAGCACGCGGTGGTGGCGCTGTCGGAGTGCCTGCATCACGACCTGCAGCTGGCGCGGGCGTCCATCCGCGTATCCGTCCTGTGCCCGGCGTTCACCAACACCCGGATTGTGGACTCGGCGCGCAACCGCCCGGCCGATCTGGCCGCGAGTGGGCCCGCCTCGGAAGCGCTTGAGAGACGCCTCCGCGAGGCGGTGCGCAAGGGCCGGCTCAGTGCCGCCGACGTCGCGCGTTGCGCCGTGGACGCCGTCAAGGCGGACCGCTTTTACATCCTGACGCACCCCGCGATCAAAGGCGCCGTCGAAACGCGCCTGCGTGACATTCTCGAAGAACGTCTGCCCACCAATCCCATGCCATGAACACACACATCGAAGACACTTTTGTCGGCACCATGCCGGTGCAGGAGCGGCATCGCTTCGATGTCGTCCGTCTGCATCAGTATCTGCGGGAGCACGTCAAGGATTTCGATGACGGCGGGCAGCCCTTGCGGATCGAGCAGTTCAAGGGCGGCCAGTCCAATCCCACGTTCCGGCTCGGCGCGGGTGCGCAGCATTACGTCCTGCGTCGCAAGCCCAGCGGCAAGTTGCTGCCCTCGGCGCACGCCGTGGACCGGGAGTACCGCGTGATCTCGGCGCTGCGCGATACCGCGGTGCCCGTCGCCCGGACGCACTGTCTCTGTGAGGACGAGAGCGTGATCGGTACCGCCTTCTACGTCATGGAATGGGTGGAAGGGCGGGTGTTCTGGGACCCGCTGCTCCCCGGTATGAACACGTCCGAGCGTACCCGGATCTATCGGGACATGAACCGCGTCATCGCGGCCCTGCACACCGTGGACTGCAAGGCCGTGGGCCTCGAGAGCTACGGCAAGCCGGGCAACTACATTGCCCGGCAGATCGCGCGCTGGGGCAAACAGTACCGCGCCTCCGAAACGGAAACGATGGATGCCATGGACCGGCTCATGGAGTGGTTGCCGGCCAACATTCCGCCCGGCGATGAAACGTCCATCGTGCACGGCGACTACCGGCTCGACAATCTCATTTTTCATCCCACCGAGCCGCGCATCGTCGCGGTGCTCGACTGGGAGCTCTCGACGCTCGGCCATCCGCTGGCCGATTTTTCGTACCACTGCATGGCCTGGCACGTGCCGTCGGGCGCGTACCGCGGCATGGCCGGGGCGGATCTTAAAGGTCTGGGTATCCCGTCTGCTGCGGAATACGTGACGGAATACTTCCGGAACACCGCGCGTGGCCCGGTGGATTCCAGCCACTGGGATTTCTACATGGCCTACAACCTGTTCCGCGCCGCGGCGATTCTGCAGGGCATCATGGGCCGCGTGGTCGGCGGCACCGCGGCCAGCGAGCACGCGCTGCAGGCCGGACGTGGCGCCCGCACCATGGCGGAACTTGGCTGGCAGCAGGTCGAGAAAATTCTGGCCCGGCGCTGAAGTCCGGCGCCGGTTTAACACAACCCCTACTGGTACGAGATGACGACGATGGAATTCGAATACTCCCAAAAAACCCGCGACCTGATGGCACGTGTCATGGCCTTCATGGATCAGCACGTGTACCCCAATGAAAAGAAATTCGCGGAGGAAGTGGCCCAGGGCGACCGCTGGCAGCCGACAAAACTCATGGAAGCGCTCAAGGCCCAGGCCAGGTCACAGGGTCTGTGGAATCTGTTTCTGCCGGACTCCGAACGGGGTGCCGGACTGAGCAATCTGGAATATGCCCCCTTGTGCGAAATCATGGGCCGCGTGACCTGGGCGCCGGAGATATTCAACTGCTCCGCACCGGACACCGGCAACATGGAAGTGCTGGTGCGTTACGGCACGCCTGAGCAGAAGCAGCAGTGGCTGGAGCCGCTGCTGGAGGGAAAGATCCGCTCCTGCTTCGCCATGACCGAACCCGCGGTGGCGTCCAGCGACGCCACCAATATCGAAAGCACGATCCTGCGAGACGGCAGTCACTACGTGATCAACGGCCGCAAATGGTGGTCCTCCGGCGCCAACGACCCGCGCTGCGCCATCTTCATCTTCATGGGCAAAACCGACCCGCAGAATCCGGACCGGCACCAGCAGCAGTCCATGATTCTGGTCCCGCGCGACACGCCCGGTGTCCGTGTGCTGCGTCATCTGCCGGTGTTCGGTTTTGACGATGCCCCCCACGGCCACGCCGAAGTCCTGTTCGAAAGCGTGCGCGTGCCGCTCACCAACATGCTGTTGGGCGAGGGCCGCGGTTTTGAGATCGCGCAGGGCCGGCTCGGTCCGGGCCGGATTCACCACTGCATGCGCCTGATCGGGCTGGCGGAGCGGGCGCTGGAACAGATGTGCCGGCGCACGCTGGCGCGCGTCGCTTTCGGCAAACCGGTGGCGGCCCAGACCGTCACGCTGGAACGCATCGCCGAGTCGCGCATCCGGATTGATCAGGCGCGGCTGCTGACACTCAAGGCCGCGCACATGATGGATACCGTTGGCAACAAGGCGGCCGCGCGCGAGATCGCCATGATCAAGGTCGCCGCGCCCGCCATGGCCTGCCGCGTCATAGACTGGGCTATCCAGGCGCACGGCGGCGGCGGCGTAACCGATGATTTCGGATTGTCCAGTGCTTACGCCTATGCGCGCACGCTGCGTCTCGCCGACGGTCCCGACGAAGTGCACCGCAACCAGATCGGCAAGATGGAACTGGCTCGGTACGTCCCCAAGCATTCCGTAAAGTCATAGGAGACTCTGCATGTCTGCGATCAATCATCAGTTCAAGCTCATCCAACGCCCCGTGGGCATGGTGGGCCGCAGCAATTTCGAATACACCCAGACCCCGGCGCCGGAACCGGGAGAGGGCGAATTTCTGGTCAAGGTGCTGTACCTCTCGCTGGATCCGGCCATGCGTGGCTGGATGAACGACAGCAAGTCCTATATTCCGCCGGTGGGTCTCGGCGAGGTCATGCGCGCGGTGGCCGCCGGCCGCGTGATCGCTTCCCGGCATCCGAAGTTCCCGGTGGGGGCACACGTGACGGGCCTCTTCGGCGTGCAGGAATACGCCGTGTCCAACGGCAAAGGCGGCGTCGCTCTGGTGGATCCCACGTTGGCGCCGTTGCCGGTGTATCTGGGCACGCTGGGCATGCCGGGAATGACGGCCTACTTCGGTCTGCTCACGGTGGGGGAGTTCAAGCCGGAGGATACCGTGGTGGTGTCCGGTGCTGCAGGTGCGGTGGGACAGGTGGCCGGTCAGATCGCCCGGATTAAAGGCGGCCGGGTCATCGGCATCGCTGGAGGTCCCGACAAATGCCGGTATGTGACGCAGGAGCTGGGGTTCGATGCCTGCATTGATTACAAACACGAAGACGTGAAGACGGTTCTTAAAACACACTGTCCCAAGGGCGTGGATCTGTACTTTGACAACGTCGGCGGAGACATTCTCGACACGGTGTTGACCCAACTGGCCCTGCACGCGCGCATTGTCATCTGTGGCGCCATCTCGCAGTACAACGCCACCGGGCCGGCAAAGGGGCCCAGCAATTATCTTTCGCTCCTGGTGAATCGCGCCACGATGAGGGGCATGGTGGTCTTTGACCACGTGGCGCAGTTTCGCAACGCGATGCAGGACCTGGCCGGCTGGATGAAGGAGGGCAAGCTGAAAACGCGCGAAGACATTGTGACCGGGCTGGAGAATTTCCCCGAGGCCCTGCTGAAGCTGTTCCGCGGGGAAAATACCGGCAAACTGGTTCTGAAGGTCGCTGACGCCTGATCGCACGTCGCGCAGAACGTCTTGACCGGCCATCAATTCAACAAGAATTGAAGACCGCTTGTCGTTGAGGGTGGCCAGGGACGGAATCGGCGATTTCCTCACAAGACTTGACGGTGACCCTCCACCGGGTTGGCGAAATCGAACGCGCGTAGCGCGGCCCCGAGGCTTATGCCGAGGGGTGAGGCCCGAGAGGGCCGAATCACCC
>JAKEEJ010000160.1 GCA_022616655.1 Nevskiales bacterium
GACCGGCACTCCGTCACCGGCGCCGCCGTCTGCACCCAGTGGTGCGGCCATTCCACCGAAATCGGATAGTCGCGTACCAGCGTGCGGTGCTCGCCCTGGACGATCGCAATGTCTTCGCGGTCCAGGCGTGCTTCCAGGAAACGGTCGGCCGCATACATGAAATTGTTGCAGTGGAGCCGGGTATGGAACCCCAGAATGCTGCTGCCCAGCAGCCCTTCGATCAGTTCCGTGTGCCAGGGGCAGATGCTGATCTGTTCGGCGTTGGGCCAGGGGATGTGCCAGAACGTCAGGATCGTGGCGCGCGGCAGCCGCTCGCGCAGCAGGCGCGGCGCCAGCGCGAAATGATAATCCTGCACCAGAATCACCGGATCGTCCGTGTCCACTTCCTCGCACACCGCCTGTACGAATTTCTGGTTCACCTGCCGGTAGTGCTGCCAGTCTTCAATCCGGAAGGTCGGCCGGGTGTGCGACACGTGGCACAGCGGCCACAGGCCCTCGTTGGAGAAGCCGTAGTAATACCCCTTCTCCTCTTCCGCCGACAGCCAGATCCGGCGAAGGGCGTACGATTCCTCGCCCGGCGGCACGCGCAGATGATCGTGCGCGTCCACCGTTTCACGGTCGGCCGAGCCCGCGCCGTGCGCGACCCACACGCCGGAACAGGCGCGCATCACCGGTTCCAGCGCGCTGACCAGCCCGCTGGCGGGATGCCGTACGCGCACCGTGCCGTCCGGTTCGCGGTCGTGAATGTAGGGTTCGCGGTTGGCCACCACCACCAGCCGCTCGCCGTGCAGGTGCCGCTGCAGGGTCAGCTTGAGCCGCTCCGGCGTCCAGATCCCGCCGCGGAGGTCCGCCTGCTCCTCCGTGGCCAGCCGGTCCAGCAGTTCGCGCAGGTCCTTGAGCAGCGGCACGAATTCGCGCCGCCGCGTGTTGCCGTCTCCCAGCGCCAGACGCCGCAGCGCGTTGCTCCAGCCGTGCCAGGACAGGCGCACCGCCACCAGCGTCATGATCGAAGCCATCGCCGCCAGCACCACAAAGGCCAGCAACAGAAAACGCTGCGTGCTGGCCTCGCGCCGGGCCACGAAACTCAGATCGTGCACCAGCACCACGAATCCCAGCGCGGCACCGTTGTCGATCAGCGGGATTGCGCTGACGTGTACCGGACCGCCCGGCAACTCGTCCATCGCCCGCCAGACCGTCCAGTGTTCGGCCGCGGCGCCGGCGGCCGGGCGCACGTGCGACCCCATCCGGTCGCAGGAGAACGTCTCCGGAAATCCCGGCGTGGCCGCCAGAGGTTTCAGGGCGGGGGCACAGACCGCCACGGCGAGGACGCGCTCATCACGTGCGATATCGGCCAGCAGACCGCGCAGACCACGCAGGTCCTGCTGGCGCAGGTCGGCCACAAGCGCGCGCCGCGCACCGCTGATGGCCAGATCGGCACGCAAGGCGATATCCCGCTCAAACCAGTCGCGCGTGGTCTGCCCCACCACGAACCAGGCGACCCCAATCAGCACGCCCAGCCCGGTCACCAGCGCCAGAAAGAAACGGATCCCGGTTTTCATGAATGACTACATACTCCAAGCCGTAAGAATCTGCTAGCGTCTGCCGATGCGGCTGGAAGACCTGGGCCTGATTGGCAACTGTCAGATTTCCGCGCTGGTGGAACGGACCGGCCGCGTGGTCTGGTGCTGTCTGCCCCGCTTCGATTCCGAGCCGGTGTTTGGCCGGCTGCTGGATGAATCCGGTGGCGAATTCTCAATCGCGCCGGCCGGCGGCGAAGCCGGCGTCCAGCGTTATCTCGACAACACCAACGTGCTGGAAACGGTTTTTGAAACCCCCGATGGCCGTTTTCGAGTGCTCGATTTTACACCCCGTTTTTCGCAACACGACCGGATGTTCCGTCCGACCCAGCTGGTGCGCATCGTCGAACCGCTCAGCGGCAACCCGCGGATCACCGTTCGTTGCGAACCGCGGCTGGGATGGTCCAAGCGTATTCCCGAGCGCCTGCTGGGCTCGAACCACGTCCGGTTCGAAGGCTATGCCGCGCCCCTGCGCCTGACCACCGACATCCCGCTGTCGTATCTCGGAGAGCCGTCTTTCATTCTGACCGAGCGCCGGCATCTGGTACTGAGCTGGGGACCGCCGGTGGAAGAACCGCTGCCCGCCCTGTGCGAACGGTTTCTCACCGAGACCCAGCGCTACTGGCGGCGCTGGGTCAAGCACTGCAATATTCCGCCGCTGTTTCAGCGCGAAGTCATCCGCTCCGCGCTGGTGCTGAAGCTGCACTGCTACGAAGACACCGGCGCCATCGTGGCGGCCACGACCACCTCCATACCGGAATCGGCCGGCAGCGGCCGCACCTGGGATTACCGCTACTGCTGGCTGCGCGATGCGTACTACGTGCTCGGCGCCCTGCGCCTGCTGGGTCATTTCGAGGAACGCGAGCACTTCGTCCAATACCTGCTCAACATCGCCGCCAACGCGCCGGACCTGGATCTGCGACCGCTTTATCGCGTGAACGGTGGCACCGACCTCGACGAACAGATCCTCCAAGGATGGGCGGGCTATGAAGGAAACGGTCCGGTCCGGGTCGGCAACGCCGCCGCCCAGCACCTGCAACACGACGTGTTTGGCGAAATGGTCCTGGCGCTCGCGCCCGTCTTCATGGACGACCGCTTTCAGCAGGAACGCTCTCCCGCCGCGCTGGAACTGCTGGAGCGGCTGGCCCGCAAGGCCATGGCCGTGGCCGGCACGCCGGACGCGAGCATCTGGGAATTCCGAAAAGCCTGGCACCCCCAGACGTTTTCAAGCCTGATGTGCTGGGCGGGCGCCGACCGGATGGCGCACATCGCTGAGCGCTTCAAACCCGAACACGCCGGTGATTTCCGTTCTGCCGCGGACCGGATTCACTCGGCCATTCTCGCGCAGGCCTGGAATCCGGACCGCAACAGCTTTGTCGCCACCCATGGCGGCCACGACCTGGACGCCGCACTCCTGCAGATGGCGCCGCTGCGCTTTCTTCCGCCGGACGATGCGCGCCTGCTCGCCACGCTGGCCGCCATCCGCAACGATCTGGCGCGGGACGGCTGGTTGCTGCGTTACCGCAGCGACGACGGGCTGGGCATCCCGTCCGTCGCCTTCATGCTCTGCACCTTCTGGCTGATTGAGGCCCTGGCCGTGACGGGACAGACGGCCGCGGCCCGTGAAACCATGGAGCGGACCCGAAGCATCCTGTCGCCCCTGGGACTGCTGTCCGAGGATTGCGAAACAACCAGCCGGTGCCTGTGGGGTAATTTCCCCCAGGCCTATTCGCACGTGGGGTTGATCCACGCCGCGTTTGCCGCGGCTCCGCGCTGGTCTGAAATACTCTGAAATAAAGGCGGGTAATGGACGTTTCAGACGATGGGCGGTTCGTCGCCGGGCCAGGCGTCGGTCATATGCGAGCGCAGGCTGGTCATGGCCGCCGCCACCGCGACGGGATCGTCCACCTGGGCGACGTGGAACAGCGCATCGCCTTCGTGCACCAGCGGCAACTTGAGGCGACCGATGACCACGCCGTCCACGGGGCTGAGCACCGGATTTTCGGTTTCGCCCATCGGGTCCCCGACAATGCCGATCACCTGGCCGGCGCGCACGCTCTCGCCCAGCGCCACCTGCGCGCGGAACACGCCGCTCGTCTGGGAACGCGCCCAGGTGCTGCGCGTGGCCACCACCGGTTCGGCGTCAGGCCTCGGAACCTTTTGCGGGCGCGGCAACAGGCCCAGTTCATACAGCACATTCAGCACGCCGTGCACACCGATGCGGATGCACGTCTCGTCGAAGCGCAGGGCTTCGGCCGACTCATACAGGATCACCGGAATCCCCTTGCGGGTGGTGTATTCGCGCAGCGTACCGGGCGTGGGTTCGGAGTTCAGCAACAGCGGCACACCAAACGCGCGGCTCAGACGCAGTGTTTCCGGGTGGCTCAGGTTGCCGCGGATGTGGGGCAGATTGGGCCGGTGCGCCGCGCCCGTGTGCAGATCAATTCCATAATCGCTGTGACTGACCACTTCCCGGATGAACAGATACGCGAGTCGCGCCGCGAGCGAGCCCGACTCGCTGCCCGGGAAACTGCGGTTCAGATCGCGCCGGTCGGGCAGGTAGCGCGACTGATGCAGAAAGGCCAGCGTGTTCACGATCGGCACCGCCAGCAACGTACCGCGCAGCCGGTCCAGCGCCGGCAGTTTCAGCAGACGCCGGATGATTTCCACGCCGTTGATCTCGTCGCCGTGCAGCGCGGCGCTGACAAACACACACGGCCCCGGTTCGTTGCCGCGGATGACGCGAACCGGCAGCGTGACCGGCGTGTTCGTATAAAGATTCGCGACCGGCAGCTCGACGCGCGCCCGTTGGCCGGGCGCGACGCGTTGACCGCCGATTTCAAATCCCGAGCTGTTTTTCATAACGCCGCCGCTCCCAGAGGCTCACGGCTTACCCCTTCCCCTTGGTCTTGGTCTTGTTCGGCCGGGCATTCTGCTCGATGAATTGAATGATCCGGCCGGCGATGTCGTGCCCCGTGGCGGTTTCAATGCCCTGCAGCCCCGGCGAGGAGTTGACTTCCAGTACCATCGGCCCCCGTCCGGAGCGCACCAGGTCCACGCCCGCGACGTTCAAACCCATCACTTTTGCCGCGCGCACGGCGGCGGAACGTTCTTCCGGCGTGATGCGTACCGCGACGGCGCTGCCGCCGCGGTGCAGGTTGGAACGAAACTCGCCCGGCCGGGCCTTGCGTTGCATCGCCGCCACCACCTTGCCGCCAATCACGAAGCAGCGGATGTCGCTGCCGGCGGCCTCCCGGATGAATTCCTGGGCGAGGAAGTACGCGTCGAGATTGCGGAACGCCTCAATCACCGATTCCGCCGCCGGGTCGGTTTCGGCCAGCACCACGCCCTTGCCCTGGGTTCCTTCAATCAGCTTGACGACCATCGGCGCGCCACCCACCAGTTTGATCACGTCCCGGGTATCGTCCGGCGCGTGGGCGAATCCGGTCACCGGCAGACCGATGCCTTTGCGCGCCAGCAACTGCAGCGAGCGCAGCTTGTCGCGCGCGCGGCTGATGGCGACCGATTCGTTCACGCAATACACGCCCATCATCTCGAACTGCCGCACCACGGCCGTGCCGTAAAACGTGACCGAGGCGCCGATGCGCGGAATCACGGCGTCGAATTTTTCCAGTTTGCGCCCGCGGTAATGAACTTCCGGCGCGTGCGGCACGATGTTCATGTAACAGCGCAACACGTCAATCACCCGGACCGAGTGGCCGCGTTGCCGGGCCGCCTCTGCCAGACGGCGCGTGGAGTAGAGGCTCCGGTTGCGGGACAGGATGGCGATGTTCACGTGCGCACCCGTGTGCGGCGCCCCAGGCGGAACGATTCCGCCGCATTCACCACATAACGTCCGACCAGCGCCGTACGGGCCAGCAACATGCGAAAGCGCATGCTGTCCCGCGCCGTGAGCGTGACCTCAATCGGCCAGCACTGCGCACCCAGCTCCACCGGGGTGCGGATGACCGGACGCAGCTCGCGGTGCCCGCCGGAATCCGTCACCCAGCGTTCCTCCAGCAAGGGAGCCTCGCACCACACCTCTTGGGGCGAGTGCTGCAGCGGATGCACGCCAAAGCGAACGCGATTACCGTCCAGCTTTTCAACAAAAAAAGCGTGGATCGTGGAGGTGCGCGCCCCGGTATCCACCTTGGCCTTGATGCGACGGATGCCGAGCGCGGGCAGCCCCACCCACTCCCGCCAGCCCAGCGTTTCGAGCGTTGCCATTCCCGTAGTCTAGCCCGCCGCAGAAGAAACGCCTCAACCATTGGGCAATTTCTGATCCGACGCGTAGAATCCGCGCCCCGTGTTGCTCGGTGTTTTTGTGGGTGGGTGAAATGAATCAGTTTGAGGTCATTGTCATCGGCGGAGGACACGCCGGCACCGAAGCCGCCCTGGCCGCCGCGCGCCTGGGCGTGCGCACGCTGCTGGTCACGCAGAGCATTGAGACTCTGGGACAGATGTCCTGCAACCCGGCCATCGGCGGCATCGGCAAGGGGCACCTGGTCAAAGAGATTGACGCGCTGGGCGGGCTGATGGCGCGCGCGGCGGACCGGGCCGGCATCCAGTTCCGCATCCTGAATGCGAGCAAAGGCCCGGCGGTGCGTGCCACGCGCGCGCAGGCGGACCGCGCGCTGTACAAACAGACCGTGCGCTCGGTGCTGGAACAGCAGCCGAACCTGGCCCTGTTCCAGCAGGAAATCGCCGACCTGATTGTGGAGAACGGCGTTGTGCGCGGCGCGGTCACCGCCATGGGCCTGCGCTTCACAGCACCCGCCGTGGTGCTGACCACCGGCACGTTCCTGGGTGGGAAAATCCACGTGGGCCTGTCGAATTACCAGGGCGGGCGGGCGGGCGATCCACCGTCCAACGCACTGGC
>JAKEEJ010000161.1 GCA_022616655.1 Nevskiales bacterium
CGCCGATCTTCCAGCGAGTGGAAGCTGATCACGGCCAGGCGTCCACCGGGCGCCAAGACTTCAACCGCCTGCGTAAGCGCCGTTGCGAGCCGGTCCAGTTCCTGGTTGATGTGGATACGAATGGCCTGGAAACTGCGCGTGGCCGGATGAATTTTCTGACGCGGCCCGCGCTGCACGGACAGGATCACCTCGACCAGTTGCCGCGTGGTTTCAAGCGCCTGCCGTTCGCGCGCCTGCACCAGCGCCCGGGCGATACGGCGGCTGTTGCGTTCCTCGCCGTACTGCCACAACACCGTCGCGATTTCTTCTTCGGAGGCGTGCCGCAGCCAGTGCGCGGCCGACTCGCCACGGCGCGGATCCATGCGCATGTCGAGCGGACCGTCCTGCGCAAACGAAAATCCCCGCACAGCGTCATCCAGCTGCGGCGAGGACACACCCAGATCAAACAGAACGGCATTCACGGCGCTGCTCACACCCTCGGCGCGGCACACCTCGGTCAGGGTCGAATAACAGGCGTCGTGAAAACGGAAGTTGGTGCGCGCGCCGAAGCGCCGCCAGGCGACGGCACCCGCCTGCGGATCGCGGTCAAACGCATGCAATATCCCCGTGCCGCCGAGCCGTTCCAGCAGAGCCGCACTGTGGCCGCCACGGCCAAAGGTCGCATCCACGCAGACCGCGCCGGCGTGAACACCGAGACCGGCCAGCGTCTCCTCGAGCATCACCGGCCGGTGGTCGGACATGGACATGGAATCAGCGCTTTCCAGACGTCGGGGGAATGCACGCAGCGCTAGCGGCATGCCGGTTCACCGCTTGAGCAGCGCGAACGCACCGGCCAGACCGTCGGCCATGCCGGCGCCATCACCAAACCTCTGCATCCAGAGCTCTTCCCCCCAGATGTCGAAACGGCTGATCTGGCCGACCAGTACCGCGCGACCATCGAGGCGGGCATAGCGACGCAGGATTTGCGGCAACAGGACCCGACCCTGTTTATCCATCTCGGTTTCCACGGCGTTGCCAATGAACACCTGTTTCAGCAGATCCACCTGGCGCCGGTCACCCTCCATCTCCTGGATCTGGTCCGCCAGCTGTTTGAAGACGCTGCCGGGATAAATCTCGATGCAGGTTTCGTACGAACGGGTAATAAAAATCTGCGGACCGTAGAGGTCGCCCAATTGCTGGCGAAACCGGGTGGGAATCGCCAGTCGCCCCTTGTCGTCAATGCTCAGTAAATATGATCCGGCAAACATCCTGGCGCCTCCACGCAGCCCCGTTGTGGACAATCCAGACCCGGTCTGTCCTCCATGAAAAACCACTTTAATCCACAAATTACCACTTTGCAAGGAAAATATCTTGCCGGAACAATGGCTTATATAAAATTGTTTTAAAATTATTAGTTCTAAATAAACAAATACTTATCTGTGCATATTCATGTGAATTATTACGATTTTTATGCGGTCGGATGCTCGCACACATCATCGCCCGCATACGAGCGTGTTCGTCATGGGAGAACGGGCGGCATCGGGAAAATCAAGGCGTGGCGCGCCGCGCGCCGGAATTTGTCGGGAAGCGCCCTCACCCCGCCAACGGCTCCGCCGTTGGCCCTCCCCTCTCCCGCTACGCGGGAGAGGGACGGTGGTCGCGGCTAACGCCGCGGGACATGTTAATGGAGCCGGCCTGTAAGCCGGGTTCTGTCTGGAGCCTTGCGGCCCGAAACAATCATTCCTCTGGGATCTGCGTCGCCGCAAACCTCAAGCAGCCTACCCGGAAGGCGCGCGGACCGCGCGTTGGACGCTTGCGCATCCGCCCTTCCCTATTTGGCCTTGCTCCGGACGGGGTTTGCCCTGCCACGAACGGTTGCCCGTCGCGCGGTGCGCTCTTACCGCACCTTTTCACCCTTGCCTGCCCTTGCGGACATCGGCGGTATCTTTTCTGTGGCACTTTCCGTCGGCTCGCGCCGCCCAGGCGTTACCTGGCGTCCTGTCCTGCGGAGCCCGGACTTTCCTCCACCGTGTTGCCACGGCAGCGATTGTTCGGCCGACTCCGGCGCGGAGTCTACTCTTTCGGTCTCGCGCCGGCTTTATCCAAGGCCATGGCATAAAGCACCTTGCGCGGCAGACCGGTCAGCTGCGAGGCCACTTTCGCAGCCCGTGCGGCACCCAATTCGGGCAATAGAACCCCAAGCACGCGCTCCGCTTCACGCGGTTCGGCTGCGGTTTCCGCGGCCCCTTCAATCACCAGGACAAACTCGCCGCGCTGCCGGTTCCCGTCCGCCTTGAACCATTCCAGAAGTTCCGCAGCCGCAGCCGTGTGACTTTCTTCAAAGCGCTTGGTCAGTTCCCGCGCCAGGCACACTGATCGTTTCGCGCCGAAGGCTTCCACAATCGCCTGCAGGCTTTCGCCAATCCTGTGGGGAGATTCGTAAAGAACGACGGTGCAGGTCTCGGCGGCCAGTTCCTGCAGGCGTTGACGCCGGGCGCTGCGTTTGGCGGGCAGGAAGCCCGCAAACATGAAACGATCCGTACTCATACCAGAGACTGACAGCGCCGCCACCCCGGCTGAGGGACCGGGCACCGTCAGTACCGGCCGTCGCGCCGCCCGCGCCATCCGCACCAGCGGGAATCCCGGATCGCTGATCAGCGGCGTGCCGGCATCGGACACGAGTGCCACACTCTTGCCCTCCTGCAAAGCATCCAGCACCCGTGCCGCGGCTTTGTCTTCGTTGTGCTCGTGCAGGGCGATCATTTTCGTGCGCACGCCAAAATGCGCCAGCAGCGCACCGGTGACCCGCGTGTCCTCAGCGGCAATCAGGTTCACGCCGTTCAGAATCTTCAGGGCGCGCGGCGACAAATCATCCCGATTGCCAATGGGGGTGGCCACCACGTAGAGGTGGCCGGATTTTACTGCTTGTGTGGTCATTGGCCCCTCACCCTATCCCTCTCCCCGCAAGCGGGCAGAGGGAATACAGGAGCGGCCTGCGGCCGCGTATCCGTTTGAAAGGAGGACGGGCATACTTTAGCGGCTATGCTCCTCCGATGCCGTGTCTTCTTTTTCGCATTACCGATTTTGCTGCTGGCCGCCTGCACGGCGCCGCCCGGCCAACGGCAGGTGTACACCGGCCCGGTCCAAGATAACGAAATGCAACTGGCCCTGGCCGAGCAAACGCTGGCGGCCGGTGACAGCGCTCAGGCGTCACGGACTTTGTCCTTCATCGTTCCGGATGAACTGGAGGCGGCGCAACGCACGCGTTACCAGTTGCTACAGGCGGAAATCGCACTGGCCGAAGGCACGCCCCTGATAGCGTTACAGGCCCTGCCACCCAGCGGCTCCCTGTCCGACCCGCCGCTGGCGGCACGCGCCGAACGCAGCCGCGCACTGGCCCTGTTCCGCACCGGCGATGCGGCCGGTGCCACCCGGGTACTGCTGTTGCGTGAGCACTGGATCCCCGACCCGGCGCAGCGCACCGAGAATCGAGAACTGCTGTGGCAGGAGTTGCAGGACAGCGATTTGAATACGGCTCTGGGATCGCCGCAAGCCCGGAGCGATCCGCAGGTGCGGGGCTGGCTGGAACTGGCCATGATCCATCGCTCGGTCTGGCCGAGTCCGGACGATCTGCGACGACGGCTGGACGAATGGCGAACCGCCTATCCTCAACACCCGGGCGGAGAATACGTTGCCAGAGTGTGGGTCCCCGAATCGCTGACGCGCAAAATCCCGGCTGCCGTGGCGCTGTTACTGCCCCTCTCAGGACCCTACGCGGAAACGGCTCAGGCGATTCGCGATGGGTTTCTGTCCGCCCATTTCAGCGCCGCAGACCCGCGCCCGACCGTGCGCATCTATGACACCGGAACCACGGCGGACGCGCTCCACAGGGCCTATCATCGGGCGCTGAACGAGGACGCCGAATTCATCGTCGGCCCCC
>JAKEEJ010000162.1 GCA_022616655.1 Nevskiales bacterium
GGAGTGCTATGAGTACGAAGGAAGGGGCATGACGCTCAAGAGCTACGAAGACGCGCGCAAGGTGCTGGTCAACTTGAATCCGGGCCAGAAGCTCACTGAAAATCAGGCTCCGGCACAGGAGTGTGACACCGTCGGTGACCACTGGAACTTTTACGCCAAGGGAAAATTCAAAGGATCAGTCCTGGGTTGTGAATGCTGTCGCAACACCGATGCCGGACCCGGTCTCGAAAAAAGATACAAGGCACACCCGAACTGACTAAAACGTCTCGCAGACGTACGGATCAAAACAGCAGCGAATACGCCAGGCCCAGCAGCGCACACCCGGCCATGGTGGGGAGGATGCCGGCGCTGTAACGGAACAGGGCCACGGCCGCGCCCAGGCCCAGAACGAGGGACGGCCATTCGACGCCGCCGCCGTAACCCCGTGGCCATAGCACGTGTCCTGCAAAGAACGCGGCCAGGTTCAGAATCACGCCGACCACCGCGGCGGTGATGCCCGTCAGCGGCGCGGTGAATTTAAGATCGCCGTGGGTGCTCTCCACCAGCGGTCCGCCCAGCAGAATGAACAGGAAGGACGGCAGAAAAGTGAAGAAGGTCGCCACAGTCGCCGCTACCATACCGCTCCAGAGCAGGGCGTCGGCTCCCAGCACCTGCTGCTGCCAGCCGCCGACGAAGCCCACAAAGGCCACCACCATGATCAGCGGACCCGGCGTGGTTTCGCCCAGCGCCAGACCGTCCATCATCTGCGCCGTCGTCAGCCATTGATAATCCATCACGGCGGCCTGGAAGACATAGGGCAGCACCGCATACGCGCCGCCGAAGGTCAGCAGGGCCGCCTTGGTAAAGAACCCGGCCATCTGTACCAGCGTGCCGTGCCAGCCCTGCGCGAGCGCGAGTGTACCCACCGCCATCCCCCAGAGCCCCAGCCCGATGCCGGCATATCGGACCAGTCGCTTCCAAGAGAAAACTGCATGCGATGGAGACGGTGTGTCGTCATCAATCAGTGCGGGACCGTACTTCCGTTGTTGTCCGGCGTGGGTCTCAACCGTGAAGGTCGCGGGCGCCCAACGTCCACCCGCGTACCCCAGAATGGCCGCCGCAAGAATGATCAGCGGAAAGGGCAGCGTGAAGACAGCCGCGGCAACGAACGCTGCCGCGGCCATGGCCGCCAGAATGGCGTTCTTCAGAATTCGCCGGCCGATGCGCCACGCGGCATGGAGCACGATGACGGTCACGGCCGGTTTGACGCCATACAGTACACCCGCCAGCACCGGCGTATCGCCCAGCGCCAGGTAGGCCCACGACAGCCCCATCAGGATGAGCAGCGAGGGCAGCACGAACAGTACACCGGCCGCGAGGCCGCCTTTGACACCGTGCAGCAGCCAGCCGATGTAGGTGGCCAGCTGCTGCGCCTCCGGCCCCGGCAGCACCATGCAGTAGTTCAGCGCGTGCAGAAACCGGCGTTCCGAAATCCAGTGGCGTTTTTCCACCAGTTCGGCGTGCAGGAGGGCAATCTGACCGGCGGGGCCGCCAAAGGAAATGAATCCCAGCCTGAGCCAGTATCTCAGCGCCTCACGGAACGGGATGTGCACGGGCGCCATCGTGGAACGCGCGTCAGCGGAGCTCAGGTTACAGTCTCGGGCGTTGCTTCCGGTTCCGTTGGTGGATGAATGCGCGCGGTTTTGACGGCGTTGGCGTGGGTATCGGTAATTTCGATCTGGTAGCCGCGCACGGTAATTTTTCGGCCGGCTTTCGGCATGTCCTCCAGTTGTTCCAGCACCAGTCCGTTGATGGTCCGCGGGCCGGCCGTGGGCAGTCTCCAACCGAGGGTCCGATTGAGGGTGCGAATGGTCATCGTGCCGCTGACCAGATAACTGCCGTCGGCTTCCATGGAGAGGCTCTTGGCACGCATCGCCGGGTCGGAGGTGAATTCGCCGACCACCTCCTCCAGGATATCGGCCAGGGTCACCAGACCCTGAATGTCGCCGTATTCATCCACCACGAAACCGATGCGACGCTTCTGATTCTGGAAATTGAGCAATTGCTGGTTCAACGGTGTCCCTTCGGGAATAAAATAGGGCTCGCGTGCCAGTTTCAGCAGGGCCTGGGCGTCTTCGGCGCTGACCGAGACCCATTTCAGGGCATTGCGCAGATGGATGATGCCACGCATTTCGTCAATCGAGCCCTGGTACAGCGGCAGGCGGGTGTGCAGGCTGGCAACCAGCTGCTCGCGGATTTTCGTCGGCGGATCGGTAAGATCAATGCCGACAATCTCGTTGCGCGGCACCATGATGTCCTCGACGGTCGCTTTCTCCAGATCCAGCAGGGACAGCAGCATTTTCTGGTGGCGCTCCGGGATCAGCGCACCGGCCTCGGCAACCACCGAACGCAATTCCTCCGTGGACAGGCTGTGCTGGGTGGCCTGCTCGTGACTGACCCCGAACAGGCGCAGCAGCGTGTTGCCCACGAGATTGACCAGCGCGACCACCGGCCACAGGACTCGCATCAGCGGCCAGTAAACGGTCGAGGCCGTCAGACCGAGGCCTTCCGGATGCAGGGCACCGAGCGTTTTAGGCATGGATTCTGAAAAAATGAAAATCATCAGTGCCGAACCGGCGGTGGCGATCAGCACCGACAGTTCGACGTCACCGGTCAGACGCTGCGCCACAATCAGCAGGGCCACGGGAATGAGGGCCTGCACGATGTTGTTGAACAGCAGAATCAGGCCGATCAGACGATCGGGGCGCTCGAGCAGGTCCTGCGCCATTTTGGAGGGCAAATGTCCCTGTTTGGCCCGGTGCCGCAGGCGATAGCGGTTCAGGGTCATCAAGGCGATTTCCGAGCCTGAAAAGAAGCCGGAAAGAACAATCAACAGCCCGAGCAGGCCGAACAACAACACCAGCGGTATTTCGTCCAACGGAATTGCCTTTGCCTGGTTTTTGCCTGGTTATGGAGATTACTAGGGCCTGTTAACAATTATTCGGTTACTGCGACGGCGGCCGGTTTCGTGCAGGGCTAGGAACGAGCTCCGCCGCCTAGTGATTCTAGGCCAGGGGCGAGTGACAACGCCATGCGCGAAACCGGCCC
>JAKEEJ010000163.1 GCA_022616655.1 Nevskiales bacterium
AACACTACACCCTCTATCGCCGCTATCTGCTCGCCCGTCATCCCGGCGGTGGCATGGACCCGGACGACCGACAGGCGTTCCACTCGTTCCTGTCCGGCGCCTGGGGACAGAGCGAGATCCTGGCCTTCCGCGACGCACGCGGGCGACTGCTGGCCGGTGCGGTAGTGGATCGTGTACCGTGGGGTTTGTCGGCGGTGTACACCTATTTTGATCCCGGCGCATCCGCCCGCGGTCTGGGCAACTATGCGATCCTTCGGGAAATCGAGCACGCTCGAACACTCGGACTGCCCTATCTTTACCTCGGTTACTGGGTACCGGGCTCGGTCAGGATGGATTACAAAAAACGGTTCCAGCCGCTGGAAATCCTGACAGCCCGGGGCTGGAGCGGTTGCCGCAGCCCGGGTGATTCACCATAATTGCGCACCCACGCATCCCGTCAAAAACTGGAAGCCTTCATCCAACGGAGTCTTGTTAACACACTAATGCCCAAAGAAGATCATATTGAAATGAATGGCGTCGTGGCCGAAACGCTGCCCAACACCACCTTCCGGGTGAAGCTGGAGAACGGCCATGTCGTGACGGCGCACATCTCCGGCCGCATGCGCAAGCATTACATCCGCATCCTCACGGGAGACAAGGTGACCGTTCAGCTCACCCCGTATGACCTTACCAAGGGAAGAATCACTTTCAGAGACAAGTGATCGTTCTGGCGACCGCCGGGTAAACTGAACGGCCATCCCGAGCGGCGAAGCCGCGAGGGATCTCCTCGAACGACGGGATTCTTCGCTCCGGAATGACGCGAAACAAAAAACCCCGCCGTGCGGGGTTTTTTGTCATTACCGGCCTTCAGTAACGGTTGCCGCGATCTCCGCCCCCGCCACCGTATCCGCCACGGCCGCGGCCCCCGCCGCCGCCGCCCCCGAACCCGCCGCGCCCACCGCCGCCTTCCTTGGGACGCGCTTCGTTGACCGTCAGGTTGCGGCCTTCCACCGCCTTGCCGTTCAGGGCGGCGATGGCCGCCTGTGCCTCCTGGTCGCTGCCCATTTCGACAAAACCGAATCCCTTGGAGCGTCCGCTGTCGCGGTCGGTAATCACCTTGGCGGAACGTACCGACCCGTGCGGCGCAAACAGTTGCTCCAGCGCGCTGTCGTTGACGTCATAAGACAGATTGCCTACATATAACCTATTGCCCATTCGATACTCCTCCGAATACTCCCTGTGATGATGCCGCCCTCGCGGGCAGCGCCTGCAAACGCCCAGCAACGCTTGAATGATCCGGACGGGAAGGCGATAGACCCAAACCGGCCGCTAAACCGATTCCGCCGTTGTCTGCCTGACCTCCAATTCCAGATGGAGCTTACCGTCCCTGACGGTAACATGCACGGCACCCCCGTTGGCGAGTTTCCCGAACAGCAGTTCCTCTGCCAGCGGACGCTTGATGCTTTCCTGGATGACCCGGGCCATTGGCCGAGCGCCCATCTTGACGTCGTAGCCGTTCTCGCCGAGCCAGGTGCGGGCCGCGTCATCCACATCCAGTTGCACCTGTTTGGCAGCCAGCTGCTCTTCCAGCTGCATCAGGAATTTGTCCACCACCCGCTGGATGGACTCCTGGCTCAGCGGTGCGAACGGTACGATGGCGTCCAGCCGGTTGCGGAATTCCGGAGCGAACGTCTTGCGCACCACTTCCAGCATATCGGTACTGTTGTCCTGCTCCGAGAAGCCGATGGAACGGCGCGCGGACTCCTGCGCACCCGCGTTGGTCGTCATGACCAGAATCACGTTGCGGAAGTCCACGTGCCGACCGTTGTTGTCGGTCAGGGTGCCGTGATCCATCACCTGCAGCAGCAGATTGAACACGTCCGGGTGGGCTTTTTCAATCTCGTCCAGCAGCACCACCGCGTGCGGGTGCTTCAGAATCTGGTCGGTCAGCAGGCCGCCCTGGTCAAACCCGACATAACCCGGCGGCGCTCCGATCAGGCGGCTGACCGTGTGGCGCTCCATGTATTCCGACATGTCAAACCGGATCAACTCAATCCCCAGCAGCTGCGCGAGTTGCCGGGAGACCTCGGTCTTGCCGACACCCGTGGGCCCTGCGAGCAGGAAACTGCCGATGGGCCGCTCCGGACTGCCCAGGCCGGAACGGGACATCTTGATGCTGGCCGCCAGCAACCGGACGGCCTCGTCCTGGCCAAAGATCACCAGCTTGAGGTCGCGCTCGATGGTGGCCAGCCGGTCGCGGTCGTTGGAAGACACGCTCTTGGGTGGAATACGGGCCATGCGCGCCACCGTTTCCTCGATGTCCCGCACCTGCACGGTCTTGCGCCGCTTGCCCTCCGGCCGCAGGCGCAGCCGCGCCGCCGCTTCGTCAATCACGTCAATGGCCTTGTCCGGCAGATGTCGGTCGGTGATGTGACGCGCGGACAATTGCACGGCCGATCCCAGCGCGCCCTTGGTGTAATGCACCTGGTGATGCGCCTCAAAGCGTTCGCGCAGACCTTCCAGAATCTTGATCGCCTCGGGCACCGAAGGCTCGACCAGGTCAATCTTCTGGAAGCGCCGTGCCAGCGCGCGGTCTTTCTCAAACACGCCGCGGTATTCGGTGTAGGTGGTGGACCCCAGGCAGCGCAGCTCGCCCGATTGCAGCAGGGGTTTGATCAGATTGGAGGCATCCATCACGCCGCCGCTGGCGGCGCCGGCACCGATGATGGTGTGAATTTCGTCAATGAACAGGATGGACCCCTTGATCTGGGCCAATTCCGCCAGCACGCCCTTGAGGCGTTTTTCAAAATCGCCGCGGTACTTGGTACCGGCAATCAGGGCGCCGAGGTCCAGGCTGAACACCGTACTGTTCTTCAGCAGATCGGGCGCCTGACCCCGGTGGAGGGTCCAGGCCAGACCTTCGGCCATGGCCGTCTTTCCCACGCCGGCCTCGCCCACCAGCAGGGGGTTGTTCTTGCGCCGGCGGCACAAGGTCTGCATGACCCGCTCCATCTCGATTTCACGACCGATCAACGGATCAATCAACCCTTTGCGTGCCTTTTCATTCAGGTTCTGGGCGAACTGTTCCAGCGCCGTTTTGCCGGGCGCCTTTTCGGGACCGCTCTCGCGTTCCTCCGGTTCGGGGACCGCTTCCGGCCCCGTCGAAGAGTTTTTGGCGATGCCGTGCGAGATGTAGTTGATGACGTCCAGGCGCGTCACGCCCTGCTCGCTCAGCAGAAACACGGCGTGGGTGTCTTTCTCGCTGAACAAGGCCACCAGCACATTGAGCGTGCTGACCTGTTTTTTTGCCGCCGACTGGACGTGATAGATGGCCCGCTGCAGCACGCGCTGGAAGGAGAGGGTCGGCTGCACTTCACGGCCGCCGTCTTTCAACGACTGGACGTTCTTCGTGATGTAGTCCTTGAGCCCCTGCTCCAGGGATTCAAGGTCCGCACCGGTGGCGCGCAGCACCTCGGCGACATTGGTGTCGGACAACAGGGCGAGCAACAGGTGTTCGACCGTCAGCAGATCGTGGCCGTCGCCACGCGCGCCGATAAAGGCGGCGTCCAGCGATTTCTGAAGTTCGTCGGACAGGATGCTCACGCCCGCTCCATGACGGTTAGCAGCGGGTGCTGGTGCGCGCGCGCATGGGCGTTGACCTGCGCGACCTTCGTCTCCGCAATTTCCGCCGGATACAGGCCGGCCACGGCCCGGCCGTGGGTGTGCACCTGCAACATGATCTGCACGGCCGCTTCACGTGCGTGATAAAAAAACGTCTGCAACGTCTGGACCACGAAATCCATCGGTGTGAAATCGTCGTTGATCATGACCACCCGGAACAGGGGCGGCTGTCGTACACGCGGCCTGGCCTCGTCAACGACAACGTCCAGTAACCCGTCCCGCTGTCTCTCGCTCATGACCCCATCATAGCCAAAGCGACCCGCAGGGGAAGTCCCTTGCCGGCCGGTGAAAAGAGAGTAAAAAACAGGTTTGACCGCCTGCGTCAAGTGCCGGCCGGCAAACGGTCGGAACCGGCAGACAACCGGGTACAATCCTTGTGCGGCGCACCCCGAAAACCCCTCAGGCATGGCTCGCAGCCCTGCCATCGTGGCGACGGATCCACGGCACCGTCGCCAGCAATAATGCTCCGGCACCCAGTCCAATCCACATCAGCAGCGTGAACAAACCGCCGTACGTCGCCAAGGCGGCGGTGATATTCAGCGCGGCACCGGTATCCTCGATGGCAGCGAGTGAGCCCAGGCGACCCGCCAGCATTTCACCGAAGGCGGAGGCCAGGAACCACACGCCCATCATCAGGCTCACGACACGTCCGACCGACAGCGTGGTCACGGCGGCCAGCCCGATGGGCGACAGCACCATTTCGCCCACCTCCAGCACGAAGTAGGCCAGCACCAGCCACCAGAACCCCGCCTTGCCGTTGGCCGCCGGGTGCGCTGCCGCATAGGCCAGCACCCCCATCGCCAGGCCCGCGCACACCAGGCCCCAGGCAAATTTGGCCGGTGCGCCGGGGTTGAGTCCCCGTTTATCCAGGAACGGCCACAGCCAGGCAAAAAATGGCGACAAGGCCAGAATGAAGAAAGCCCCCAGCGCCGTCAGCTGACCCGCCGTCCAGGTTGTGCCCAGCGCGTCGCGATTCATCACGCGGTCGGCAAAGGCGTTCCACGACCCGTAGGTCTGCTCGTAAAGTCCCCAGAAGACGGTGCTGACTGCAATCAGAATCATCAACGTCCACATCTGCGCGCGTTCGTGGATGGAACAACGGGCGGCGGTATACCAGACAAACCAGCCCCCCAGGGCGAGTGCCAGCACCAGGGCCACGATTTCGGTCGCGGTGAGGCCGGACGCTGCGAGGAATGCCAGCTTCATCTGCAGTATCTGCCAGACGGCCAGTACCCCCAGTCCGCTGCCCGCATAAATTGTCCATTCGAGATTGAGGCCGGGCAGGACGCGCTGCCTTAAACGTAGCGGCTGCGGCGGTTCGGCGCGTCCCAGAAAATGACGCTGGCCACGGAGAAAGACGCTCAGTCCGATCAACATGCCGATACCGGCTGCGCCAAAGCCGTAGCTCCAGCCATACACTTCGCCCAGGTATCCGCACACCAGACTGGAGACAAAAGCGCCGGCGTTAATGCCCATGTAGAACCATGTGAAGCCCGAATCGCGGCGCGGATCGTTCTCCGGATAAACACGGCCGACGAGGGTGGAGATATTGGGTTTGAGAAAGCCCACCCCGACGATGATCAGCGCCAGGGAAAAGTAGAACGTCTGGACCGCGGTCGCGTCGCGCATCACCGTACCGTCCATCAGGCGCGCCCGTTCGCCCTCGAGGGCCATGCCGAAATGTCCCAGACACAGCAGGATGCCGCCCAATACCACCGCCTTGCGCAGGCCCAGATAACGATCCGCAAGCAGTCCGCCCGCCACCGGCAGCGCGTAGGCCAGACCGCCGTAGGTCCCCAACAACAGGTAACCGGCTTCGTCGGTGAACAGGTGGTATTTGGTGATGTAGAAGAACAGCAGCGTCTTCATTCCATAGAACGAAAAACGCTCCCACATTTCAGTAAAGAAACAGACGTACAGTCCCTTCGGATGTCCGTACAGCTCCTGCGGCCGCACCGTCGTGATCATCACGCTAGACCTGTTTGATGAGCCGCCCGGAGTATAGCCGCCGAAACGTGCGCCCCCTACCATCCGCAGATCCAGTGTCCGTCGTTCAACGGAGTACGCCATGTCCCGACTTATTTTTGTGATTTTTGCGCTGTGTGTGACGAACCTCCCGGCGGCCGCTGAAAAAACGCCCTTCACGGCCCAGGACCTGGTGAGGCTGGAGCGGGTTTCAGACCCGCGCCTGTCGCCCGACGGGCGCCGGGTCACTTACC